>SEDB01000009.1 GCA_004210715.1 Pedobacter sp. | reverse complement strand
CTCACTCCAGCACTGGTAATTACCCTTCCAATTGAAACTTCAGGAAACGAAAGCCCGGCTGGAACCAACCTTGCATAAGCAACAAGAGTTTCATCTTTTATTAGCATTAGATGATGGCATTTTTGATCTTTATCATCTGCATCCTGATATAAGCATTGCTGTTCGATGATAAACACTTCAATGCGAAGTTTCATAATCTGATAAAGTTCTTCTGTACTTAGTTTTTCAAATGCTTTGATAATGGTGGTATATTCCATGGACTACTGATTTTTACTAGAAAATAATTCAGGCAAAGATAACCATCGAATGGAATGCTGAAAATTATGGGTTCATCATGTTGAAATACTCCTGAATGGTTTCGTTATTCGCTTTTGCCCGATCGCCACTTGTACCGAAGGTAAGTTCAGTTTTGCCCTCTTTTAATTGTTCGAATATTGAGGTTACAAAATCGCTCACCGGTGGGAAATCATTATGTAAACCTTTGGCTCCCAAATCGGTATTCAAAGCAGGAGGTATCATTTCTATCACTTCAATATTAGCAGCCTTTAAGCTATGCCTTAATGACAATGTAAATGAACGCAGAAATGCTTTCGTAGCACAATAAACCGGTATTTTCGATAGTGGAATAAATGCTAAGCCCGAAGTAACATTGATAATAGTTGTGATATCGCTTAATTGCGTAAACAATTTTGTTAAGTGGATTGGTGCCAAAACATTTGTTGTAAGTTCATCATTTGCCTTATCATAAAAGTCCTCATCAGTAATATTCATCCAATTCTGGATACCAGCATTATTGATTAAAACATTGAGGTCACTGTGATTTTCGTTAATCCAATTGTAAAGGTCAATTCTATCAGCCTCTTTGCTTAAATCGCATGCTCTAGTTACAACCGAAGGATGTTTTTGAGCCACTTCTTTTAATAATTTCTCACGTCTGCCACAAATAATTACCTTATTTCCTTCTTGTAGGAATCGTTCTGTAAGCCCTAAGCCAATACCACTTGCCCCGCCCGTAATTAAAATTTTATTATTAGATAATTTCATATTCTTGATTTATTTCAACTACAAAATTAAAGTTGAATCGTTTTATATAATGGTGAGTAGTACATTTTTTAGTGCTAACCCCTGTAATACTTCACAATTTGTTAATGATATGATAATGAGACCGAACTTAAATCGATCGTTGCCCAGTCTACTTTTGCGTTTCAGATATTATTGTAAACCATGAACCGTAAAAACCTTTTTGTTGCTTTATTAATGGCAACAATGGCCATCAGTGCCTGTAAAAAAACTTCAGAACCAATTGAAGAAGTGGTTTTAAAAACTTCGGATCTTTCTGAAGTAAAAAAAATCACGGTTGGCGCAATGCCCGATATGGTTACTTTCAGTCCGGATGGAAATTACATTCTTTCCGCAAACGAAGGTGAGCCAAATGATGATTATACAATTGATCCGGTTGGTACGATTTCGATCATCAACGTGAAATCAAATTATAGCGTTAAAACTTTGGATTTTGCAGGTTTTGAATCTCAGAAAGCGGCATTGGTAGCAGGAGGTTTCAGAATTTATGGCCCGAAAGCCAGTTTTGCTCAGGATGTAGAACCTGAATACATTGCGGTAAGCAGCGATTCGAAAAAAGCTTATGTTACTTTACAAGAAAATAATGGCGTTGCTGAAGTAGATATCGTTGCCGGAACAATCACAAAAATTAATCCCTTAGGCACAAGAGATATCAGCTTAGCTGAAAATGCATTTGATGTGAGTGATAAGGATAGCAAAATTGCATTAGGTACCTGGCCGATTAAAGCATTTTATCTTCCTGATGCCATTTCATATTTTTCAACTGGGGGAACACCTTATTTAGCATTGGCAAATGAAGGGGATACTAGGGCGTGGAAAGGCTATGATGAAGAAGCTAGGGTGAAAAGTTTAAAATTAGATCCTACCAAATTTCCAACAGCTGCAACATTACAACTTGATGCCAATTTAGGAAGGCTAACGGTAAGCAAAGCATTTGGCGATACGGATGGAGATGGAGACTACGATGAACTTTACGCAACAGGTGGCAGAAGCTTAAGTATTTTAAATGCCAATACTGGTGCTTTGGTGGCTAACATTGGCAAAGATTTAGAGCAGCGTGTAATTGATGCTGGTAAATATGATGATGAGCGTTCTGACAACAAAGGGGTTGAAGTAGAAGGCGTAACCGTTGCAGAAGTGAATGGAAGAACCTTGGCTTTTATTGGCATGGAACGTGTAGATATGATTGCAGTTTATGATGTTTCTAGCCCATCGGCACCTAAATTTACACAACTATTTGCCTCCGGAGATGCTCCTGAAGGTTTATTGTTTATCAAACCAAAAGATAGTCCGAATGGAAGAAGCCTTTTGGTTGTTGCCAGTGAAGGAGATGGAACTGTAAAGTTCTTTCAACCCAATAGGATATAATAAAGTTAAGCCTCGATAATTTCGGGGCTTCTTTTTGCGGTATAATCGCTTTGTAATCATTACGCTACATAACATTTTCTTAATATTCCGGAAATATTAAACCTATTTATCTTAAATAATTTCGCAAAAAAAAATACAATTCATGAAAAAGAAGATCGGTGTAATATTTTCATTATTACTGTTATGGGGATCAGTTTCTGCACAAGAAAACCATGTCGTGTTGATCAGTGTTGACGGCTTGCGTCCGGAATTTTATATGAACCCAGAGTGGGCGATGGTAAATGTTCGTCAGGGCATGAAAACGGGTAGCTACGCCGAAGGTGTTCGTGGAAGTTTTCCAACCGTAACTTATCCATCTCATACTACAATGGTTAGCGGTGTTTTACCTGCAAAACACGGTATTTATTACAACACTCCGGTAGAGCCTTTAGGCATTTCGGGCAAATGGTTTTGGTATTACAAAGATATTAAAGTGCCCACCATTTGGACGGCAGCTAAAGATGCGGGTTTAACTACAGCAGGGGTAAGCTGGCCGGTAACTGTAGGTGCTCCAATTGATTATAACTTGCCTGAATTTGTAATTCTTCCAAAAGGGAAAGGCGAGAAAAAGGACGAGATTAAAGCGATGTACCAGGAGTCTAACCCGAAAGAACTTTTTAACGAAGTGCAGGATTATGCCATTGGAAAATTCGGAGAGTTTGGCGCAACCATCGATTATGCTACCAATGATCAGAATAAGGCAAGAATGGCTGCTTATATTTTAAAACGTTATAAACCTTCTTTTTTAGCTGTACATATTGCACTTACCGATCATTTTGAACATGAGCAAGGTCGTGATGGTGATAAGGTAAGATCAGCAGTACAAGGTGCTGATGTTGCCATTAAAACAATAATGGATGCCGCAGAAGCAGCTGGAATAAATAAGAACACAACATTTATTATTACTGGCGATCATGGTTTTGTGAATATTCATACTCAATTTAGACCTAACGTAATGTTGGCTAAGCTTGGCTTATACGATGATGCAAACAAGGAGAACTGGAAAGCATATTTTCAGCAAAGTGGCGGTTCTGCATTTTTGCATTTAAGAGATCCAAAAGATAAATCAACGCTGGAAAAAATTAAAAAAGGTTTGGTAGAGCTGCCAACAGGAATTCAAAACATGTTTCACGTACTGGATAAAGAAGCGGTTAAAAAAGCACAAGGTGATCCTACAGCCGCAATGGCCTTAGCTGCAAATCAAGGATTCAGTTTTGGTGCGTCTGCCAAAGGCGATATGCTTGCTGCGGTAAGTGGCGGCACGCATGGTTATTTGCCAACTGATTTTAAAGAAATTCAAACAGGCTTTGTCGCTTTTGGAAAAGGGATTAAAGCGGGTGCTGTTTTATCTTTGATGGGACAAGAAGATATTGCACCTTTGATTGCGAAATTGTTGAATTTGAAACTGGAAACCGATGGTATTTTGTATCCTGGTATTTTAGCACCGGTAAAAAAATAATATTAGAGCGAATGAGTTTGTATTACAAATTACTTTTCTCTAGATCTATCTTGGCAAGTTGAGCTTTTCTAAACGCCATCAATGTCATTAACTTGAGGGAAAACAAAACGAATATTAATTCTGAGTGTAGTTGAAGAACAAATTGTTAGGTCTTCGACTACGCTCAGCCTGACAACATTTGTGCTTAAGTTAATGACATTGCTCTTAAGCCGCCAGGCTTACTGCTTTGCGATTCCCGCCCAATTAGGGTTCTCAACTAAATTGTGAACGGGGACTGTCAGAAATATAATCTATCAGTGATAATGGTACAATAAGCAGTAATTCGTATAACAAAATTCTGTAATTCGATGTTGACCTTTGTATAGTTAATTGGGAAAGTATCCTTCCATTTTGAAGATTGTACTTAACCACTAAAAATTAATACAATGGAAAAAAGAATATTAGGAAACCAGGGATTAGAGGTTTCAGCATTGGGTTTAGGTTGCATGGGTTTAACCTTTGGTTACGGACCTGCAACTGATGAAAAAGAAGCCATCAATTTAATCAGAAACGCCTATGATTTAGGTGTGACTTTTTTTGATACAGCTGAAGCCTATAGTCAGGGTGGAAACGAAATCTTATTAGGCAAGGCGGTTCAGCCATTTAGAGATCAAGTGGTTATTGCCACAAAATTTGGATTTCTTGATGGAGATGCAACCAAAGGTTTAGATAGCCGACCAGAAAGGATTAGGGAGGTTGTAGAAAATTCATTAAAGTATTTGCAAACTGATTACATCGACCTATTGTATCAGCACCGTGTAGATCCAAATGTTCCAATTGAAGAAGTTGCCGGGACTATTTCTGATTTAATTAAAGAAGGAAAAGTAAAGCATTGGGGTCTTTCGGAAGCTGGAGCGGATACCATTCGCAAAGCACATGCTGTGCAGCCACTAGCCGCTTTACAAAGTGAATATTCGATGTTTTTTCGCGATGCAGAGAAAGAGATTATACCCGCCTTAGAAGAATTGGGAATTGGTTTTGTGCCGTTTAGTCCATTAGGGAAGGGCTTTTTAACAGGTGCGATTAACGAAAATACCCAATTTGATAAAAATGATTTCAGAAATGTGGTACCTCGTTTTTCTGAAGAAAATAGAAAAGCCAACCAGGCATTAGTTGATTTGTTGAAAAACTTGGCAGCAGATAAAGAGGCCACCCCGGCACAAATTGCTTTAGCTTGGTTACTGGCTCAAAAACCATTTATAGCGCCTATTCCAGGTACAACCAAACTACATCGTTTACATGAAAATGTGGGCGGAGCATCAGTAGAATTATCTTCTAATGATTTATCTAAAATAGAAAAATCTTTAACTCAAATCGAAATCGTTGGGGAAAGGTACCCGAAGCATTTGCAAAGTAGGGTAGGCAAATAGTCTTAACTTCAATATAAATTTCAACACCACACACATCAATATGAAGGCGATAAACATCATTACTTTAGTGCTCATCTGCTGCGTTTTAAATTCTTGTTCCCATGCGCAGGATAAACCTGCTCATGATGCATCAGCAAGAGAGAAAGTTTTGATTGTTTATTTGTCGAGAACGAACAACACTAAAGCCATTGCAGAAATTATTCATCAGCAAGTTGGAGGGGATTTAGTAGCAATTGAAATGCAGAAACCATATCCAGCAGATTATAAAACTACGGTGGCACAAGTTTCAAATGAAAACGAATCAGGCTTTCTTCCTTTATTGAAAACAAAAATTGAAAATATTAATCAATACGATGTGGTATTTGTAGGCTTTCCAACTTGGGGAATGGCGCTTCCACCACCAATGAAAAGTTTTCTACGCCAGTATAACTTCAAAGGAAAAACAATTGTGCCCTTCAATACCAACGCAGGTTATGGCATCGGAAGTACGTTTGAAACCGTAAAATCACTTTGTGCTGAAAGCAAAATATTAGAGGGCTTCAGTATGAAAGGTGGCATTGAAAAAGATGGTGTATTATTGGTGATTAAAGATGCTAAAAGGAAACAAGCAGAAACCAAAGTAACGGAATGGCTTCAAAAAATTGGAATTAAACGTGTTAAAAAAAATGGAAAACTTAGAGGGTAATGGATTTAAAGCAGCGCCAGCAGATTATTTTAGTGGCAAAGCATTTTTAAAAACGCTTGTTGCTGCAGATGAACTCACAAACTGCAATATCAGCGATGTCGCTTTTGAAAAAGGTTGTCGCAACAATTGGCATACCCATCCATCCAACCAGATATTAATTGTTAAAGAAGGTACTTGCTATTATCAAGAGGAGGGAAAACCCATTCAAAAATTTGTTGTAGGAGACGCGATCAATATCTTGCCAGGTGTAAAACATTGGCATGGCGCATCACCAGATGCACCTATGGTTCATATCGCCATTAATATAAACACCGAAAATGGAATGGTAAACTGGCTTGAACCCGTGACAGATGAACAATACAATGCTTAGTGAGCTTTAATTATTTGCTGGGGAAGGCTTTTAATAGTGCATTTGCTTCAGCCGCTGATAATTTGGAAACACTTCCATGTCTGGCATCATCGGGCATGGAAGTGTTTTTTTCTAACTTCCAGTTGAATAAATCTGTTGAGGATGATATGCCATATTGGTCAACCATAGGATAATCATACAGCAATAACCAGCCTTTTTTTATAGGATCTTTCATTACGCTTGGGCCCTCAGTAATGGTTGGTGCAATTTGCCCTTTATTTAGTTGGCCTTCGAAAATTTTGTAAGGCCCTTCTATATTTTTAGCAGTTGCCAGCCGAATGGCACGTCGTTCGCCAGTTTTTGCACCAAACTCTTCTTCTTTGTGAAAGAGATAGTAAATGCCTTGGTGAGTAGTTAAAGTGCCATCAATTACCGAATAAGGTGGTGCAAACATCACTTTTGCAGCACTGAAATTTACCCAATCGTTCGTTTTACAGTACCACAGCCTACTTTCTTTCCAACCTGCATCTTTAAAAGTAGATGACCAGAAAATGGTATATTCTTTTGTGTTTTGATCATAATGAAATTCGGGAGCCCAGATGTTTCCAACAAAATTTCCGGTCTCGTCTTTTACATTTTTCATCAGGTGGATATATTTTTCAAATTTCCAGCTAATCAAATCTTTTGAAGTGGCGTAAGTAACACTTGGGCCTAAATTCTTTCTGTTTTCAGCTCCACCGCCACCGCCGGTTGCAATAAGTCGCCAAGTTCCATCAGCGCCACGGTGGATGTATTGATCACGCATAAATTGATTCCAAATCGGTTCGTTGTTATTTAAGGCTTTCCAGTGGCGACCATCTTTCGAAAGCGCAATATGGAGTTTAGCACTTAACATCGGGTTAGGTAATGGGATTTCTACTGTTTCGCCTTTTTCGTTAACCTCTATCCGGGTAGGGTAACGCTGGCGGAAATAAGTCAGCATCCAAACGCTGTCTGTTTCAGTTGCTATATTTTTTGCTGCAGCTTTTTTTTCTTGTGCTATTGAAAATTGAATAAGTGCAGATAGCAATATTAACAAGGTATATATCTTTTTCATAGAATGATATTTTATTAAGCTAAAACTGCACTTTATAGGCAATTACTGAGTTGGCATTAAAAGTGGGCACATAAAGCATTTTATTGGTTCCATCATAACAGATGTCGGCCGTATTCATTTTCCCTTGAACATCTAAAAGTTTATGTTTTGTGCCATTTTTTTGAATGTGATAGATAATACCAGCCCAGCAGGTTACAATAAAATCGCCATTACCAAGAGACTCCAAACCATCACCTGATTTTTCTAATCCTTCAGCTATTACTTTTTTGTTTTTATGCTTATCGAATTTTAGAAGTTGCGAGCCTGATAAAACATGAAGTTCGTTATTAATGAATTTTATGCCATTGGCTGATGTTACCTCATTGAGGTAAACGTTGCTTTTTCCGTTGGTTATTTGGTGGATTTTATTTGTTCTGGTATCAGAAACATAGACCATTCCTTTTTTATCGATAGCGATATCGTTTAAAAAAACAGCATCGGGTACTTTTACAGTCTCAATTATTTTCGCCGTTCCTAAGTCAATTGCATGTACCACATCCAAATCGGCAACATACAATTTGCCTTTATACATGGCCATTCCCTTTGGTGCATTTAAGCCGGTAATCCACGTTGGGTTTTTAATACTTCCATCTAAATTCAAAATGGCTATGCCGCCTTTTGCATCTTTCACATTTCCTTCTCCATCAATAAGAGAAACATAAAGTTCTTTTTTACGGGCCAGGTAAACCACAGATTCTGGAACGGAAAGTTGCTCTTTGGCTTCCCATTGCTTATTTAATTTAATCGGTTGGGCATAAATTTGAGTTGAAAGAATGAAACAGATAATTGGAAGGAAGAATTTCATAAGGAATTAAGCTGAAAGATGATTAGGCAAATTAGCCATTTTAATAAAATGATACAAATTGTTGTAAAAATCCCCTTTTGGGGTATTGCGATCTTGGCAAGGTTGCATGAACTTAGTGTGAAAATAGTGGTGTATGTTATATAAAACTTTGATTTTGATATTTATGCTTTCTTCATGCGTAAAAACAGAGGCACAAAATAATAAGGCTATAAAAAAGCCAATCGTGAAAATAAAGCAAACCCCTTCCTTATTTACAGGCAGTTATGAGGGTTTAAGTGGTGGGAAAAATGTTGCGATTGTGTTGACAGCGAAAGATTCAAAATTGACAGGATCGTTGTTGATAAACGGCGAATCGGCACAAATTACAGGCTTGGTTCAAAGTAATCTAGCCTCTGGACAAATTAAAGAAGATATTAGCGGAAAAGTTTATTCGTTTACCGCAGAAAGAAAATTAGACGCTCTCAATTTTTTAATCACTTTTCCGGAGTATAACAATCAAATTGTTAAAATGGAACTGATAAAAACAAAAACGGTCTTCGCAAGCACTTCTGGTAAAAATAGAGACCAAAAATTAATTGGAACCTGGCGAAATACGGAAGTGATCAGTAGCGGCAGCGGGGAATTTTATTCCTCATTTTCTACTGATTATTTTGCCACATTTAATGCTGACGGAACTGCTTTAATCTGGACTGGTAAAAGTGCCGGAGGAAGTAAAAGCGTTATGATTGATGCAAACGCAAGCAATAATGTTCAGAAAATGGAATGGTATACCGCTGGTAAATCTTTGTATTTGGTTGATCCCAGAAGTAAAAAAGAGTCTTTTGTAACTTTTTATGCAGAACCAAGCCGGATGATGCTAACTAGTAACAGCAGTAAAAAAGTTTATCATCGGGTAAGGTGATGCCTTAAAATAATTTGCCTTTCAGTGTGGTTTACCTTATTCAGTTTGGTAAACTATGTTTAAGGTTGAAATTTTTTAAATGTTTATGGATATAGCATTAAATTCACATATGTACCTTAATAAAGGTTGTGCTTAAGCTGTGGTTTTCAATTTGATAATATAAATTTAACCTTTATATTAGCCAAAAAGTATAGCGATGCACGTTCCTGAAGAGCATTCTGATGAAATTCTATTTGAGCAATTGAGGAAAGATAATCAAGGTGCATTTAAAATTCTTTATAATCGCTATTGGGATAAATTGCTTCAGGTTGCCTATACCAAACTAAAAGTTCAGGAAGAATCAGAAGAGGTTGTTCAGGAAGTTTTTCTTAGTATCTGGTCTAACCGGCATAAAACCGTTTTAAATTATTCTTTCAGAACCTATATCTCAGCAGCACTGAAATATTCTATTTATGCCAAAATCGCTACCAGATCGAAACATGAGAATGTAGAAATTGGAGAAGAAGTAGAAAATCAGCTCATTGACCACAGCACGGAGCAACATTTAGCATTCAGCGAAATTATTATTCAGATTGAAACTCTAGTCGCACAACTCCCTGAGAAATGTCAAATGGTTTTTCGCCTCAGCCGGGAGCAAGGTCTTTCTACAAAAGAAATATCATCGGCGCTTGATATCAGTGAAAAGACTGTTGAGGGCCATATTACCAAAGCAGTTAAGCATATTAAAGGTAATTTAAACGGATTTACATCTTTTTTGTATTTTTTTTAATTCTGAGCAAGGGTTAGTAAAGGTTTTTTATACTATATAGGTATAAGACCATGAAAAACGCCGACAAATTACCTTCCGAAATCTATTTTTTAGCAAAAAAGATGCTAAGCGGAACGATAAGCTCTGAAGAAAAAGAAAAATTGGATGCCTGGTATGCATTAAATCCCACTGAAATTCCAATTTGGGAGTTGAAAAATGAAACTAAAGAACAACTGAGTGAAAGATTATACAAGTCGTTGATATCTAAGATAGAATTTGTTCCAGTAAATCAGCCAAAATTCATTAGAAACTATCTAGCCATTGCGGCATCTATTTTATTGGTATGTAGCATTGGAATTTTTCTTTGGTTAAAAACGGCAAAACAAGAGCAGGTTGTTAAAAATATCCGGGCATATTCAAATGGCATGATCACCAAAATACACTTACCTGATCATTCGATTGTGTGGCTCAAAGGAAACAGCAGGTTGGAATATCCTAGTAAATTTAACGACAGTACCCGCAACGTGATACTTCATGGCGAAGCATTGTTCGAGGTAGCTAAAGATAAAACACACCCTTTTGTAATTAGAACCGGAAATTATCTTGCCCGGGTTTTAGGTACCAGTTTCAATATAAAAGAAAGTATCGAAGCCAAAATATTCAAATTAACAGTACTTACCGGCAAAGTCGCCATATCATCATCCAACAAATCAAAAGACGAGCTGGAAAAGCCAATTATTATTACGCATGGAAATGAATTCGAAGTAAATGGCAACCAAAATTCACAACGTTTAACTCCGGCGCCGATTTCAGAAAAAGTTTTGATTTTAAATGGTACAGAATACGACATGAACTTTGAAAACATTGCCTTCAGCGAAGTAAAAGATCGTGTAGAGAAAAAATTTAATGTGAAAATTAACACCGGGAAAAATAACTATTCGAATTGCTATCTATCTGCTGATGTAACTGATCAGTCGTTAGACAATACCCTAAAAGTAATTTCGGCTGTTACTAATTCTCAATATACCATTAATAAAAACCAAATTGACTTAACTGGAGGAGGATGTAACTAATGAGATAAATAATACCACAAACTATTTGAAAAAAGCAACAGCAGGCGTGCTGCAACACCCTGCTGTGAAGATTTAGAAGCCTAATACTTTACTACTAAAACCAAACAAATGTACAAAAAATTGTTCAAAAGGCCAGCCTGTGCCCTAAACTTTAGGCTGGTTAATCAAGAGGTAAATAAGCATCTCTTTAAAGCGATAGCGCTCCCCATATTAACTAGGATTATGAAATTTTCTTTACTGCAAATTTTGGGTATCGTCATTGCTGTTCAGTTTAGCTGGTCATCATCAGTGAATGCACAGCTTACTGAAAAAAGATTATCCATTGAGTTTTCTGACCAAAAACTTGAAAATGTTTTAAAAACTATTGCGCAAAGAGCCAAATTCAGATTGGTTTACAATAATCAAATCAAAAAAAATGTTGGTGCTATCAGCGGGAGTTACAATAATATCAAACTAAAAGATCTTCTAGATCAGATTTTAAATGCGAACAAACTAACTTATGAAGTCATCAATGATCAGTTTGTAGTTGTAAAAACTCAAAGTGAAAAAGAAGCCGAACCATTTAAGCAACCTGAAATTTTAACTGATAATTTATCTGGAAAACGCGATGGCTTTGTGGTAAATGGGAAAGTTGTTGATGAAAAAGATGAACCCCTGGTTGGCGTATCTATTCGGGTTAAAAATGGTAACCAGTCTGTTTCAACCAATGCGAAAGGTAATTTTGCCATTGGCGTAGCAGGCCCCAATACCATTATCGAATTTATTTATATTGGCTACAGTACACAGAATATTACTGTAAATACGGCTGCTAATTTGACTGTGAAGATGAAGCTGGATCCTGCTAAATTAGATGAAGTAGTGATTATTGGTTATGGCACCACAACTCGCAGAACCACTACTGGTTCACAAAATGGAATTAGTGCCAAAGAAATAGAAAAGCAACCCGTAACCAATATTTTGCAAACACTTCAGGCCAGAATGCCTGGTGTGTCTGTGGTTCAAACCAATGGTTTGCCAGGAGCGGGGATGAATGTTCAAATTCGTGGAGCAAATTCAATTGGTAAAGCCAATAGACCACTTTACATAGTTGATGGTGTACCTTTTTTGTCAGAACAAATTAACCTGGCCGCTTCGCCATCAGGAATTACGGGATTGCCATCAGCAGAAGGCCAAACTAGTCCATTAAATATTATTAATCCTGCTGATATTGAGAGTATAGAAGTATTGAAAGATGCAGATGCTACAGCAATTTATGGTTCAAGAGCTGCAAATGGAGTGGTTTTAATCACTACAAAAAGGGGTAAATCAGGTAAAACAAAATTCGGTGTGAATGCCTCGTCGGGTGCTTCGGTAGTTCCTCACTTTGTTGAAATGCTTGGTATCGATCAATACCTGGCGTTACGTAAAAAAGGCTTTGCAAATGTAACCACAAATCCTGCTGCGCCATCAACAACTACTGCTCCGGATTTATTAGTTTGGGATCAAACTGCTAATACAGATTGGTTAAGAGAAATTTTGGGCGGAACGGCGAGAACGAATGACATCAGTGCGAATGTTTCTGGAGGAGATAATCGTACTAATTTTTACATCAGCGGTACTTACCATAAGGAAGGAAATGTGTTTCCTGGCGATCAATCCTATCAACGCGGTGGTTTTAATGTAAATCTTAATCATAGCTCCCTGGATCAAAAATTTAATATGGGTTTTTCCGCTATTTATTCTACAGATAAAAATGATATTTCTACAACGGATTTAGCCAATTATGCTTACAATTTACCCCCAAATTATCCGCTTTATAAAGCTGATGGAAGTTTATACTGGGTTTCGGGTTTAAATAATCCACTTGGCTTTTTATATCAAACCAATGATAATAGAAGCAGTAATTTATCATCAAACTTAAATCTGAAATACAATATTTTAGATGGTTTGGATATCAAATCTTCATTTGGTTATAGCAAAACTGATATGAAGCAAACAACCATAAGGCCATTAAGTTCATTAAATACTGCATTTTCTGTACCTACATCGGGTACTGCTGCTTTTGCATACACTTACACCAATACCTATATTGTAGAACCACAAATTACTTACAACCGTAAAGTGTGGAGAGGATTGTTGAATGTGCTGGCGGGTGGAACTTACCAGTATAGAAAATCTGAACAACCCTATTACTCTAGTGCAACAGGCTTTCCTTCAGATGATTTTCTAACAAACTTATCTTCAGCCACTACTATTAGCACAAGTGCATCATCAAAAGAGTTTAAATATGCTTCGCTTTTTGGTCGAGTAAATTACAATATAGAAAACAAATACATTTTAAACGCAAATTTTAGAAGAGACGGTTCATCAAGGTTTGGACCAAACAAAAAGTTCGGTAATTTCGGTTCATTAGGTGCAGCATGGATTTTCACTGAAGAAGAATTTTTAAAAGACAAAACTAACTGGTTCAGTTTTGGTAAACTTCGCGGAAGTTATGGCACTGTTGGTAGCGATGATATTGGTGATTACGCTTACCTGGCCACTTACTCAACGTCAACGGCAGTTTATAATGGAAATTCCAGCTTAAATCCCTCACGTATAGCCAATGATGATTATCAGTGGGAAACAACCAAGAAATTGGAAGTTGCCTTAGAATTAGGTTTCTTTAAGGATAGATTATCATTAGTTGCTTCATATTATCGAAACAGGAGCGGAAACCAGTTGATCACCTATCCACTAAGTCCGCAAGCAGGTTTTACAGGTTATCAAAGTAACCTCGCTGCAAATGTCCAAAATTCTGGTGTAGAAGTGAGCTTAATTAGTACAAACATTAAGAGCAAAGACTTCACCTGGACCTCATCTTTCAATATCAGCAAAAATGAAAACAAGTTGTTGTCATTTCCAGGAATTGAAAAAACATCATATTATACCACTTATTTAGTTGGTAAACCCATCAGTTTTATTGCCGGTTACCAGTTTTTAGGCATTGATCCTAATACGAATTTACCAGCATTTGCAGATTTAAATGGCACTGGAGGTACAGCTTCTCCTACTACCGGATTATCAGAAATTGGGAGGGGAGATCGATATTATATTGGTACCACTTATCCAAAATTCTTTGGTGGCTTAAATAACTCAATTACTTATAAAAACTTTAATCTTGATTTTACATTTCAATTTGTTAAACAGCAGGGAAGAAGTTTGGCTAACGCATCCTTTTATCCTCCTGGATATATGTATAACTCGGCAGCTAGTGTAGTTAATGATTACCTGGCTTTAGGATCTCAAGATTATCTGGTAACTGCCGGAACTGCCGGGGTAAATGGTAGAGCTGCTTATTTTGGCTATAGCAATTGGACAGGGTCTGATGCAAATGTAGTTGATGCTTCCTTCATTAGACTTAAAAACGTGAGCTTATCGTACGACTTACCAGCTAAGTGGCTATCAAAAGTACACGCCGAAAATATCAGGGTATTTACCCAGGCGCAAAACTTATGGACCATTACGGGCTATAAAGGTTTCGACCCGGAGTCGCAGGGCGTAGCTACTCCACCATTGCGTACCATTGTTGCAGGTTTACAATTCACTTTTTAAAATTTCAATCATGACAAAATCATTTCATAAAATATTGTTGAGCAGCATCACATTAGCCACACTGGTTTTTTCTGCCTGCGAAAAAACAGTGGA
The DNA here is from genome assembly GCA_004210715.1 of Pedobacter sp. Classification (GTDB taxonomy): domain Bacteria; phylum Bacteroidota; class Bacteroidia; order Sphingobacteriales; family Sphingobacteriaceae; genus Pedobacter. The sequence continues at coordinate 21,844 of SEDB01000009.1, read as the reverse complement.
AATCGACCCACCTTTGAATGAAATTACAACATCGGTTGTGTTTTCTTCTGATAAATTGGCTGCTAATGCTTTATCTGGACTATATACAGGTTTAGCATCAACGTCTACCCAAAATACATTCGTTCCGGTTTACAGTTCAATTCAGGCAGATGACCTGTTGTATATAGGTGTCAATACCACATATCGGGAACTTTTCGATAATTCATACACTACGGTAAGCTCCGCACAGAGCTCAATTTTTTCAGATTGGTATGCCATTATCTACAGAGCTAATTCGATTATAGAAGGTTTGCAAAAATACCAGGGTACATCTGCTGCCGTAAAAAAACAATTCACGGCTGAAGCAAAAGTAATCAGGGCCTATTGCTATTTCAATTTAGTAAATACCTTTGGTGGAGTTCCCTTGGTTTTAACTACTGATGTGGGTGTAAGTTCCATGTTACCCAAAGAAGCTGTGGCAAATGTTTATGCTCAAATTACAGCTGATCTAACCGAAGCTAAAGCCGATCTTTTGGCTGATTATTCTGCGTCATCCAATGCCAGATTAGGCGTTAATAAATTTGTGGCAGCTTCGTTATTGGCCAGGGTAAGCTTATTTACCGAAAATTATGCTGCTGCGGAGAGTAATGCTTCAGAAGTAATAGGTTCCAGTTTATATGTTATGATTCCTTCTGCAAATATTGCTACCGGAGTATGGACAAAAAATAACACTGAAAGTATTTGGCAGATGTCATCGCCATTGGCGGTAATAAATCAATATACAGTTGAAGCCGGAACATTTTTGCCATTTACCGGCACCGACCCACAATTTGAAATTCGTCCGGCATTTTTAAATCTTTTTGCTAGCACTGATCTTCGTCGTCAGCGTTGGATGACGAATTACATCGTTGCTGGTGCTGTTAAGGTGCTGCCTTATAAATATAAATATACCACAAATGCCTTGGCTGTTGCCGCTGGAGTAGTAGAATCGCCTACAGTTTTAAGATTGGCCGAGCAGTATCTCATTAGGGCTGAAGCAAGAACCAGAATTGGCAATAATTTGAGTGGAGCTTTGAGCGATTTAAATGTTATCCGTTCAAGGGCGCAAACTGCATTAAGTACAACTACCGCACAAACTATATTATTGGATGAAATTTTATTGGAAACCAGAAAGGAGTTTTTTTGCGAACAAGCACATCGCTGGTATAATTTAAAAAGAACTGGACAGGCTGATGCCGTTCTTGGTGCCTTGAAAACCAGCTATAGGCCAGCAGCCAAATTACTTCCGTTACCCAATAATGCTATTGATGCCAATCCTAACCTAATCCAAAATCCGGGTTACTAAACGAAACATGAAAAATAACATATTTAACCTTAACGCCGGGCCTAAAAGCCTGCTGTTAGCTACCGCTTTGCTTATTACTACTGCAAGCTCTTGTAGCATTTTTAAAAACAACAAAAAGAAAGCTGCGGCAGCAAAAGCTGCAGCTACAGCGCTGGCTGCAAAACCAAAGGCCGACAGTACTAAAACTGCAATTAAGCCTTATGCTGAAATTATTACGGCCAAAGCGGTTACTCAAAAAGGATTGTTTACTGTTCATAAACTGAATGATAAATACTTTTTTGAAATCTCTAACAAGCTTTTGAAGAAAGAAATTCTAGCGGTTAACCGTTTGAGCAAATCTACTCCTGGTGCTGGCAATTATGGTGGCGAAGAAGTTGCTTCAAAAATTATCTACTGGGAATTAGGACCAAACAATAAATTGTTTTTAAAAGTTTCGGCAACAGTGAGTATTGCCGATTCTACCGATATGATTTCAAAAGCAGTAGAAAGTTCAAATTTGAACCCAATTCTGGCTGCTTTTCCCATCAAAGCAAAAAGTAAAGATTCATCAGGCGTTGTAATTGATGTTACAGATTTTTTAATGAGTGAATCGCCTTTGCTGGCTTTTAATGGTGAAAATAAAAAAGCCTATGGTCTTGGAATGCAAGCGGCAGACCGCTCTTACATTGAGAGTGTGAAAAGTTTTCCGATCAATACCGAAGTTAGAACCATTAGAACCTATACTGCAACCGGGGTTAGGCTTCCGGCTGTAAGTGAAGCGGGTGCCGTTACTTTAGGAATGAATACGTCTTTTATCCGCCTTCCTGAAAATCCATTGAGAAAACGTTTGTATGATCCACGTGTGGGTTTCTTCGCCAGTGCCAATATCAAATACAATGATAACCAGCAAAAAGTAGAACAGGAAGCTTTTATCCACCGCTGGAGATTAGAGCCAAAGGCTGAAGATTTGGAAAAATTCAGAAAAGGAGAGCTAGTGGAACCGCAAAAACAGATTGTTTATTACATCGATCCGGCAACGCCGAAGAAATGGCGGCCATTTTTAATTGCTGGGGTTAATGATTGGCAAAAAGCTTTCGAACAGGCTGGTTTTAAAAATGCAATTGTGGCGAAAGAATGGCCTGAGGCAGATACAACCATGAGTTTAGATGATGCTCGTTTTTCGGTAATCCGTTATTTCGCATCAGCTCAGCAAAATGCTTACGGTCCAAACATCGCAGATCCAAGAACCGGGGAGATTATTGAAAGTCATATCGGATGGTACCACAATGTGATGAATTTGGTTCATCGTTGGTACATGATTCAGGCTGGAGCAATTGATCCCCGAGCCCGTAAAAATAAATTCGATGATGAATTGATGGGACAGTTAATCCGCTTCGTTTCTTCTCACGAAATCGGTCACACACTAGGTTTACGTCATAACATGGGGGCGAGCAGTACTGTTCCTGTTGAAAAATTGCGTGATAAAGCCTGGGTAGAAGCACATGGCCATACGCCATCCATTATGGATTATGCCAGATTCAATTATGTAGCACAACCTGAAGATAATATTAGCGCAAAAGGAATTTACCCAAGAATTAACGATTATGATAAATGGGCAATTCAATGGGGATATAAACCAATTCTTGATCAGCCGAGTGCTGAGGCAGAAGCTAAAATATTAAACAAAATAACAATTGATAGTTTAGCCAGTAACAAACGCTTATGGTTTGGTGGCGAGGGCAGAGATCACGATCCGCGTTCGCAATCAGAGGATTTAGGTGATGATGCAATCAAAGCAAGTCTGTATGGCATCAAAAACCTTAAAAGAATTGTTCCGCAATTAATCAACTGGACAAAAGAGGAAGGAAAAGGTTATGGCAATTTAGATGAAATGTACAAAGAAGCAGTTGGACAGTATAGCCGCTACGCATTTCACGTTTTAAAATATCTAGGTGGTGTAATGGTTACGGAGAAAAGTACTGATCAGCCAGGTGCTGTTTATCAGGCCGTAAGCTTGGCAAAACAAAAAGAAGCTATAAGATTTTATAATGATCAGGTATTTACTACTCCTAAATGGTTAGCCAATAAAGAAATTCTGAATAAAATTGATCCTGGTTTTAGTTTCAATGCGGTGCAAACTGTACAACAAGGTGTAGTAGCATCTGTAACTTCGCAATCACGCCTTTATAGAATGATGATTAATCAAAGGGATAATGGTAAAGGTTCATACTCACCAAAAGAATGGTTAAATGATTTAAAAAATGGGATTTTTAGTGAGCTAAAAACCGGTAAATCAACAGATGAATATCGCCGGGCTTTGCAAAAAATGTATGTTGGCAGTATCATTACCATGTATAACAAACGTTTTGCCTTACAGGGATCTACTGATAATATTTTAGCTTCCGTTACGCCAACTGATGTATTGTTGTATTCGAATGTGAAAGCGCTTGCTTTTGCACACCTTAAAGATCTACGCAGAGATATTGGTAAAGGAGCGTTTACAGCAAAAGATCAAGACACCAAAATTCACTTTCAATATCTAAAACACATGTTAGATAAAATTGTGAATGAAAGTCCAATTCCAGGGTTAAATTATTAATATCATGAACAAAATCAGGTTATTTGGGGCCTTTATTTTAATCTTAAGTTTTATAGCTGACTTACATGCACAATCTGCTGTGCATGTAACAGCAAATATTAGTGGATTAAAGACGGGAAAAGTAATATTCGCCTATGAATTGGATGATGTGCTCAGTCAGGATTCAGCTTTGGCCAACTCAGATGTTTTCTCGAAGGATATTTTGCTAAGCGAATCAGTTCGCTGTACTTTAACCAATTCCATAAATAATCAAATGCGGATATTTTTGATGGAAAAAGGTAGCTCGCTAAACATCACTGGCGATATGTCTAAATTTTATGAGTTAAAAATCACAGGTTCCAAAGAAAATGATGTGCTAGATAAATTGAAATCATCATTGTATGCAATTCCGGGCAAAAGACCTGAAATAACTGGTAATGAAGAACAAGATAAAGAAGCACGTAAAAAGTTTGCTGATAAGCAACAAATTTTAAGAGATAGTGTGTTTGCCAGGTTTGTTAAAGCAAACTCTACTCAAGTTGCTACGGCAATCGCAATTTTTGATCAATATGTAACTTATCCAAATCGGGCAAAGGCTTCCGAAAATTATGATCTGTTATCTACAGAAGTAAAAAGTTCATCATATGGTAAGCGGATTAAAACGTTTACTGATGCCAATTTTAATACTGGCGTAGGATCAAATGCGATCGATTTTGCATTGGCAGACGCAGATGGAAAAATCTTCGGTCTTAAGGATTTTAAGGATAAATATATCTTGCTTGATTTTTGGGCCAGCTGGTGTGGTCCCTGCCGGTTAGAAAATCCAAATCTGATAAAAGCCTACAAGCAGTACAATAGCAAAGGTTTTACCATTGTTGGTTTATCAATGGATAGTTCGAAAGAAAACTGGATAAAAGCAGTGCAACAAGATGGGTTAGTTTGGAAACAGTTAAACGATCCAAAGTCTACAAATGGAAAAACTGCAGATCGGTATGGCGTTAAAAGTTTGCCGGCGAACTTTTTAATTGATGCGAATGGCAAAATCGTAGCCCGTAATTTAAGAGGTGCTGCGCTCGAAGAAAAGTTAAAAGAACTTTTAAAATAGCTGCCAACAATATTTTGAATAATAGTTAATGATGACAAGCGCAGTTGGTGGATGCCGCTGCGCTTTTTTATTGACAGTAATTTACCAACAAACTATGAAAAAGACTTTTTTATTATCGCTTTACCTGCTTTTTACCTTAGCTTTTGCAAAGGCCAAAGGCAGCTCTCAAGAAACCGATTCCATTTTAATTTTAAAAAATGTAAATATCGTCGAGGTCTCCAGCGGCAAGATTTTAAAAGATAAATCGATCACGATCAAAAACGGAAACATTGCTAAAATTGGTCGTTTTCCAAATAAACTAAAAAATGCCAGGATATTGGATTTAAATGGTCAGTACGTTATTCCGGGGTTAATCGATACACATATTCATGTAACTGCCCCACACAAAAACTCCATTGAAAAAACTTACAGTCACCTGGAATACTATTTAAAACATGGCATTACCAGTGCGAGAGATGCAGGGGGAGATGGAGGAGCACTCCTGCAGGCACAAACGGAAATTAGAAAGGGAAACAGAATGGGTACCGATGTTTTTTTCTCCTCGTTTATGGCAGGAGACTGGTATTACAACCGTGGTCAAAATATTAGAAAAGATCCATATTCATCCTGGGAACAGCGTTTAATGCCAGGTGATGATTTAGACAAGGCAATGGCTGAAGCCAAAGCTTGTGGTGCAACCGGCGTTAAATTGTATCATTCATTTGATAAAGATTTTTTGGCCGACGTTACTGTCGCTGCGAAAAGGCATCAGCTAAAAGTTTGGGGACATACCATGTTGTATCCTGCCAAACCGGTTGAAGTTGTAAACGCAGGGATGGAAGTGCTTTCACACGTTTCCATGCTCGAAACCATGCGCACTGACTCACTTTTTTACCGCAGAACTACGCCAATGGCTTATAAAGATAGTATTATTGCAGGCATTGATATTATTCCATTTTGCAAAGCGATGAAAAAACATCACGCCATTTTGGATGCAACATTGTGTGTTTCTGAGGCAAAAGATCCCTGGGTATTTGCTCTGCTAAAAAGAATTCATGAGCAAGGGGTGAAAATTTCGACCGGAACTGATCAGATTGTTGATTTGAACAGATCTTACCCACGTTTAATAGACGAATTAGATTATTTTGTAAATAAATGTGGTTTTACACCTGCAGAAGCATTGTATTCGGCTACACAAATATCGGCAGAAGTAATTGGGCAGGAGAAAAACCGTGGTAGCATTAAAGTTGGCAAAAGGGCCGATATAGTGATATTAGAAGAGAATCCCTTGTTGGATATTACATCATTGAAAAATATTTATATGGTAGTTCAGCGTGGGATAATCATAAAGAAATAGCATTACTCATAAGCTAAATCGTTAAATCAAACGGTTTAGCTTATTCATTTTTTTGTTATTTTAAGTTACATCTTTTTAATAGCAATTATTCTACTTCCGGGAGTAAGCAAATATTAAGATTTTATAGGCTTAATTCGTAGATTTGCGGAAATGTCCCTTGATAATCTGAACGATAGCGAAGAATTAAGATACCTCGAAGACTTGAAAGTTGGGCAGAGGGAGGCTTTCGATTTCATTTATGCTAAGTACAGTAAAATGTTGCTTCCAAAAATGCAGCGAATGATCAAATCAACCGAGGTTGTTGATGAATTGATGCAGGATGTTTTTCTAAAAGTCTGGTTGAACAAAACAGAAATCGATCTGAGCAAATCATTCAAAGGCTGGATTTTTACTGTTGCCCAGAATACAATCTATGCCTATTACCGCAAACTAGCGCTTGATGTCAAAATGCAAAAGCATCTGCTGGAAACCTTTGCGGAGTTCTACAACCAAACAGAAGATTATATTTTTAATAAGGAACGCCTTTCCTTGCTGAATGAGGCAATAGAAAAGCTTCCTGCACAACGTAAAGAAATTTTTAAGCTCTGTAGAATTGAGGGGAAAACTTACCAGGAAGCTGCAGAAATGCTATCATTAAGTCCATCAACGGTGAGTAATCAACTGGTTAGCGCCACAAAATACATCAAACGATACGTCTTTTTTCATGCACAGGAATTCATTATTTTCTGCATCGCAGCTTATCTCAAAAAATAAAATAAAAAAAATTAAAGTACGAATAGTGTGTTCATCCATCTCGTGCATATTATATAATGACAACGATGGAAAAAAACACTTCAAAACCAGAATTATTCAAACAATTTATTGCCGAAAAGAGCAATGCTGCCGAATTGAATCAACTTTTTGATTATTTCGGGAATGCTGATCAGCAGGAATTGGAAAGTTTAATTGGTGCTGAATTTGAAAAAGATGCCGAAGATTTCAGTATGAATGATCAGTCTAGACTTGATGCCGTTCATTTAAATCTTACTAAACAGCTATTTACCAAGCCTGAAAGTAAAGTGCTTAAAATGGCCAGATCAACTGAAATTGTTAAAATTGCTGCTGCCATTTTAGTGGTTTTTTCAATTGGATTGCTGCTGTTTAGGTTTTTAAATCCGTCTCATGAAGTAGTTCCGGGTTCTGCTATTGCCACATTAAGTTTCGATGGGAGAAAGGCTACACTCGGATCAACTACAAATGGGGTGATTTATGCGCAACACGGAATTCAAATCAGTAAAAAGGCTGACGGATCAATTGTTTACATGGCTGTAAACGCCGATTCTGCAACTGCATCTCAATTGAACACTTTGGAAACGCCAAGAGGTGGGGAATACAAAATTACATTGGGCGACGGCTCAATTGTAATGCTTAATGCGGGCTCTAAATTGACTTTTCCGACAGATTTTCGTGGGTCGGAAAGGAAGGTTTATGTAGAAGGGGAGGCCTTCTTCAATGTTGCAAAAAATCCTAATAAGCCATTTATTGTTACCGTTGGTGGCAGTGAAATTAGAGTTTTAGGAACACAGTTTAATGTAAGTAGCTATCCTGAAACAGAAGGCATAGAAGCAACATTGTTGGAAGGCAGTATTCAGTTTTCTAACACAAGTGGTAAAGTTGTTTTAAACCCTAATCAACAGGTTTTGGCAGGTTACAGCAAATTGGATGTAAGAAACGTTTCAGCTGAAGATTTCAACGCATGGACCAAAGGTGACTTTTTGTTTAACGATATGCCGCTCGCTGTTGTAATGCAGAAATTAGCCAGGTGGTATAATGTTGAAGTAGATTTGGCAGTTTTACCGAAGAAAAATCTTTACATCAAAATATCCCGCAAGGCGGATATTGATGAAGTTTTGGAAGATATTTCGAAAGCCACCGGCCACCAATTTAATCTAAAAGCGAATAAGATTGTATTAGAAGAGTAAGATCATGGTATGGTTACAGACAGTATCGGCGGGCCGCTGCCTGGCGCATCGGTAAAATTAAAAGGAACCACCAGGTATGCGTTGGCAGATGGTAATGGGCACTTTAATATTAACTTATCCGATGTGTATAATTCACTGGAGGTTAGTTATATGGGCTATTTGTCAGAAACACAAAAGATTGATAAGGCTGCAGCATTGAAAATTGTAACAATAAGATTGAAGTCAAATTCTTCATTATTGGCTGATGTTGTGGTGAATGGTTTCCAGACAATAAGTAAAGAACGCTCAACAGCCGCAGCAACAATAATTGATAACAAAAAGTTGAATGAAAATATCAATGTCGATATTCTAAGTGCACTGGAAGGTAGGGTAGCAGGATTGGTTTACAGGAAAAATGCATTCGGTGGTGGCGAACCAGACCAGCCAGTGTTACGAGGTCAAGCTACGCTTTCTGTAACTCCTGGAGCATATGCCCCTCTAGTTGTTATTGATGGTTTACCAACAGAAACAGCTTTAGAAGATATCAATCCGTATGACATTGAATCGGTTACCGTTTTAAAAGATGGAGCTGCAGCTTCTATTTATGGCTCACGATCGGCAAATGGTGTAATCGTTTTAACTACTAAGAAAGGAAACACACCTCTAAAAATATCATTAAATACAGATTTTTTTATTGATACCAAGCCAACTTTCGGAAGTATGCATTATGCATCAACTCCCGATATAGTAGATTTTGAAACAGATGTATATAATAGGGAAAGAGCTAGGTATGCCAATACCGAAACGATGTTTGCTGCTTATGGAACTGTTGCAAATGGAAGCATCAAATATTATAGTCCGCTTTACCAATTATTTCGCGATAGAGATGCAGGAAAGGTTACAACAGATCAATTTAATCAGCAAATTGGAAATTTTAAAAATGCGGATTATTACGAACAATATCGCGATAACGTTTGGCAAAATGCTTTTCGTCAACGTTATAATTTATCGTTGAGTTCTGCAAGTTCAAAGTCGAACACTTTTGCTTCTATTAATTACGATCGTTCTGCAGAAAGAGTAATTGGAAATAACAACCAAAAGGTTACTCTTTATTTTAAGAATACTTACAATATCAAAAAGTGGTTAACTTCAAATGTAGGTTTTAACGGTTCATATTCTACCGCTGTAGCAACCGATGGTGACTACAATAACTATCAAACGATTTCACCGAGGTATGCTTCGATAGTAAATGGAGATGGAAGTTTAAATTATGCCAATTATGTAAATTTAGCTGATGGTATTGCAGGTTCACAAATTAACGGTGCGGTGGCTGCAGCTTTGCAAAATACACCTCAATATAAATCTTATCGGTTCAATATTTTAGAATCTTTAAATGAAGGTATAACCAATGCCAATACGGTTGCGTTAAGAGCATTTGCAAATATTAATGCAAAAATCATGGACGGCCTAAACTTTTCTAGTCAGGTTCAATATGAAATGGGGACTACCAAAACGGAGCAATATTATGATGTAAACTCTTACAAAATGCGAGCTGCATACAACGCAATGGTAGGCTACACTCCAGCTACTAATGCGTACACTTATGGTTTGCCAACTGGCGGAAGAATTAGTCAAGGTATGACACAGCGTAACTCTTACACCTTTAGAAATCAACTCAGTTTTGATCGATCATTTGATGAAGGTAAACACTCCCTATCAGCAATTGCTGGTACTGAGATGCGCCAGACATTTTCTCCAATAGGGATGAACGATATCAGATACGGTTTTGATCCGCTTACCTTGACTTCAACAGTCGTTAATAATCAATCGCTAAGTCAAACAGGGTTGCCGAGTTATATTTTTGGGCGTAACGTATATCTTGGATTTGCAAGTCGGACATTTCAAGAAACCAAGCATAGAAATCTTTCCTATTATTCAAATGCATCCTATACTTATTTAAATCGTTACAATGTAACCGGAAGTTTTAGGATTGACCAGGCAGATTTCTTTGGCGCTGATCCAGAATTCAAAAGCAGACCATTGTGGTCACTTGGTTTTGGCTGGAATGCCAGTAATGAGAAATTTATAGAAGCTTTGGGTTGGATTAACTTGCTTAAGCTTCGTGCTACTTATGGCGTAAATGGAAACCAGAATACTGAAACAACCAAGTTTTTAACTGCTAGAAGAGTAAATGATAATTTATTTACGTCATTGCAATATTTGAATATTTTGGGTTTACCAAACCCAAAGCTTAGATGGGAAAAAACGGAAACATATAATTTAGGCTTGGATATAGCAGTATTAGGCAATCGTTTACGCGGTACAATAGATTTTTACGATAGAAAAAGTACGGATTTAATGGTATCAACTGAATTAGATCCAACCGTTGGTACTGCCTCTCTGGTTATTAATAATGGTATTCTGAGAAACAGGGGGATTGAATTTACGGTTAATGGCGATTGGTTTAAGTCGGGTGATCTTTCCTTAAGTTCAACTTTTGTTCTTGGCTTTAACCGTAGCAAAATAGGTAAAGTAACTAGAGCACTTTCTACAGCAGGTAATTATGTTGGATCACCATCCACATATTATACCGAAGGAACGGATTATAATACCCTTTATGCTTACCGATATGGTGGCATGGTGAATGGTTATCCCTATTTCTTAGATGAAAATGGAAAAGCAACTTTAGAGTTTGACGCAAGTGGCAATCCAATTGTATCTACAAGTAAAGAAATCAATAATTACGCAGCACTGGTAAATATGGGAACGCTTATTCCTAAATACAATGGCTCATTTTCTCAGCGTGTATCTTATAAAAATTTTGATTTAAATGCTTTATTTGTTTTTTCAGGTGGAAATGTAATGCGTAAAGACATGACAGCTTTGGATTCGGATAATATAACGGATTTAGATATCTCCCAACGTTACAAAAATGGAATAATTCCAGAATTACCAAGACTTTACGTTGACTATGCAGAACCTATGAGATTAAGGGCACAGTCAATATCAGGGATGTGGAAGAATGCAGATGTAAATGTGGTGAAAGCTGATTACATTAAATTGAGAAGCATTTCTTTGGGATACAATGTTCCTAAACAATTTCTGAAGCGATTAAATATTCCTTCTGCAAAATTTACGGCACAGGTTAATAATTTGTGGTACGCCAGTGCTGCTGGTGATGATATTGATCCTGAATCATTCTCGCTCAATTCCGGAACCAGAACGCTACAAAATCCGAAATCATTTTTATTGGGTATTAATTTAACTTTTTAACATCATGAAAAAATATATATTAATCATTGCATCTTTTTTAATCGTATTTACTATTTCTGGGTGTAAAAAATATACTGACATTACCCCAAGGGGATCACAAATTGTAGAAACAGCTCAGGATTTTTATGAGTTAGTTTCCTTCCCTAATCGGGCGTATCTGATCTCAAATTTCCAATATCTGGTGGATGATATGTGGCTAAAAGAATCCAATTTTATTGGAATTACACCAAATATCAACACGGTGAATTTCAGCTTCAACGAAAATATCGATCGAGTATCGATGGTTAACTCCTCTAATTTTTATGATCGTGCCTACCTATACATCAATCGCTGGAATATCATTATTTCATCAGTTGATGCCAGTAAAGGCGACGACAATGTAAAAGCATTGGCTAAAGCAGAGGCCAAAGCGCTAAGAGCATTTGATCATTTTTTATTGGTAAATGTTTATGCAAAAGCCTACAATCCGGCAACTGCTGCTGCCGATGGCGGAATTTGCATCATGGATAAATATGATTTGGAAGCGCAGCCAACTAAATCAACTGTTGCACAAGTTTATGACTTTATCCAAAAAGACATTGATGAAGCCATTCCTTTCCTACAGGCACAACCATTAGATCCATATCATCCATCATTGGCGTTTGCCTGGGCATTGAAAGCGAAAATCCATTTGTTTAAAAGAGAAATTGCACAGGCAAAAGAAGCTTGCGAAAAATCGCTTTCCTACAATAACCAAATTTTTGATCTGGTAAAATATACCACCACAGAAGGTGGACCAGCAGTAAAACCAATTATTGCGCCTAATAATCCTGAGGTGTTGAGTTATCAATATATTCAGGGTTATAACGAAACCAACTTTGGATATACCTGGTTAATTAGTCCGGAATTGAGAAATTTATTTGGAACCAATGATGCCCGTTTTAACATGTTTTTCAACACTACAAGCGCAAGCTTTTTAGATATTGGTTCTGGTGCGGCTTATTATAACGTGGCCTACACCCGTTTCTTTTACCCAACCGTAGGCTTAAAAACTACTGAAGTTTATTTAATGCAGGCTGAATGTTTAGCTCGTCAAAATGATTTAGCGGGTGCAATGGCTGTGGTAAACACCCTTAGAGAAAAACGCATCTTGTCAGGCACAATTAAATTACCTGTACCCGCTACCAGAAAAGAAACAATGGAGATCATCATCAATGAACGCAGAAAAGAGATGGTGTTAGGTTTTAATAGATTTTTCGACTTGAAAAGATTGAACACTGAAACAGAATACGCTAAAACAGTTGTTCGTACTTATCCTTTGGTTAATAAAACTGTTCCTCAGCAAACTTATACGCTTTTGCCAACTTCAAGGTTATATGTAATTCCTTTTCCGCTTAGCATATTAAAGAAAAATCCAAACCTTACATTAAATACCGACGAAAAACTTCCGTTTTAAGATGAATTCTAAACAAATTTTATTTCCGATTTCATTTGCGCTCTCGCTAACAGCATTTGGACAAAAACCGGTTACAAAACCTGACAGTTCTGCAAAGAAAGCACCAGTAGAATATGCCAAGGTCATTCCGGCTTCGGCAATTGGGCAAGATGGGCTTTTTAATGTTCGTCAGGTAGATCAGAAGTGGTTTTTCGAAGTGCCTGATACTTTGTTAGGCCGTTACTTACTTGCCGTTACCCGATATATTACCACGCCTCAGGGCTTTGGAAGTTTCGGCGGGGAGAAGGTAAATGAACAGACGCTTTACTTTCAAAAAGGAAACAACAATAACCTCTTTTTAAAAGGAGTTGTTTACCGCCAGGAAACTAAAAATACGGATGGCCCTATTTATCAGGCGGTGATGCAATCGCAGGAGAGTCCTATTGTGGCAAGTTTTGATATCAAGGCAAAAAATCCAATAACTGGAAACTATGTGATTGATGTAACCGATTTTTTCAAAAAGGATATCCCGGTAGTTTCTATTCCTGCAGATGAAAAATCATCGAAAAAGTTAAACAGTTTAGCCGATGATCGCTCATTTATAGAGCGTATTGCCTGTTATCCGATTAATACTGAAATTAAGACGACTAAAACCTACGCCAGTGCCGGTCTTGGTATTCCGGCGGGTGCACTTACCGGAGCGGTTACGTTAAGATTGAATACGTCTATTATTTTATTGCCGAAAGTGCCCATGCGGAAAAGGATTTCTGATGAACGTGTGGGCTATTTTATGGTATCACAATGTGATGAAACTGGTGCACAACTGGTACATGGTTCAGGCTGGTCCATTGGATAAAAGGGCGCAGAAAATGCAATTTGATGATGAGCTGATGGGGCAACTGATTCGCTTTGTTTCTTCACATGAACTTGGACATACCCTTGGTTTAAGGCACAATATGGGGGCGAGCAGCCAAACGCCCGTTGAGAAATTACGCGACAAGGCATGGGTGGAGAAAAATGGTCATACAGTTTCTATTATGGATTATGCCAGATTTAATTACGTGGCGCAGCCGGAAGATAATATTTCGCCCAAAGGAATTTATGCCAGAATAGGGGCTTACGACAAATGGGCAATTAACTGGGGTTACCGCTACTTTGATGCGGAAAAAGATGAATATGCAGAAGAGCAGCTGTTGAGTAAAATCACAACTGATACGTTAACCAAAAATCCAAGATTATGGTTTGGTGGGGAAGGAAAAGATGAAGATCCGAGGAGCCAATCTGAGGATTTAGGAGATGATGCAATTGCCGCAAGTGATTATGGAATCAAAAATTTGAAAAGGGTAGTGGCTCATTTAAATCAATGGACGTATGAGCCTGGTGACCAGTATAATAATCTGGAAGAATTGCATAAGGAAGTGGTGAAGCAATATAGCCGTTATCTGTATCATGTAATGAAAAATATCGGCAATCGCTACGTAACCAAAAGAAGTGTGGATGAGAAAGGAGTGGTTTATGCGGAGGTTCCGAAAGCGAAGGTTAAAAGCGTAGTGGGATATGTAGGACGGCAAGTTTTCGAAGCACCACTTTGGATGTATCCTGCAGAAATTGCAAAATATATCGATTTGAAACCGATGGAACAGATCTCCGATCAGCAGTCGCAGATGTTAAACATGTTTTTGAGCGCTGGCATGCTGTATAACTTGAGTCAGAAAGCGTTAACTTCCACCGATCCGTACCCGGTTAGCGAATTCTTGAATGATTTATTGCCAACAGTTTGGAAAAAAACCTCGCCCGACGTTCAACAAAATACTTATCTAAGGAGTTTACAACGATCTTACATAGAAAAATTAGGCATGTTGATCAATCCAAAAGATGTTGCTGACGGAAAGATGATGAGTAGTGCGCAACGTAGTGATGTTCGGTTGGAAGCCATTGCCCATATAAAAGCCATCAGAAAAAAGGTGGAAGCGCTAATTCCATTAACCTCAGAAATAGATCAACTACATCTGAACGATATCCGTATAGAAATTGATAAAATTTTAAAGAAAACAATCCTAAATCCTTAAAAATGAAGAATTCCATCATCACTACAATAATTTTAATAACTGCTTTTAACATTACCACAAGTGCTCAGGTTAAAACATCTGCGCAAGAAGTGGCCACACCAGAATTGGCTCAACAAAGAGAGGAGCAAAAGAAGACTTTAGTTGCTGGTTATTTAGCAATAAAAAATAGTCTAGTAGTTTCTGATTCAAAAAAAACAGCAACATCTGCATCAGGATTTTCTGCAGCTCTTGAGAAGTTTAAATTTAAAAAGTTGACTTTGGAGGAAATGAATGCAGCTACCACTGCCCGTAAAGGTATCAAAGCGTTAGCAGACAGTATTGCAGTTGCCCCATCAATTAATGAGCAAAGAAAACTGATGGAAAAGTTATCAGTTCAATTCTGGTCAATTATCGATAAGGTAAAGCCTGAGAACATGATGCTTTACCAGCAAAAATGTCCAATGATGGGGACGACATGGATTAGTGCTGATAAGAAAATTGAAAATCCATATTATCCAAAAAATATGCTTACCTGTGGTGAAGTAATCGCAGAAAAATAAGAGTTTAAATAATAGTTAATGATTGATTGCTGCAGGATAACGGATGTTTCTTGCAGCTTTTCTCATTAGTTAAGGCTTTATTCTGCGCTGAATTTTAAATAATTAAATCTCAGTTGATAATTACAACATGCTTTTTTATTGCACAAATGTTTAAGCTATCTTTGTTTTCCTTAGAGAATTATCTTAGATAAATTGATGAACGAGATTGGAAAATTACTGAGCAAAATAATTGCTGAAGATAGGGTTAAAACAAGATTGATTGATTTGGTATCTTATGCCTCAGATGCAGGCTTTTATTATCTAAGACCTAAAGCTGTTGTTCAGCCAATTTCGATCGAAGAAGTTATCGCTTTATTTGGATTTTCACAACAAAATAAAATTCCAATTACCTTTCGGGCAGCTGGTACAAGTCTTTCTGGCCAATCAGTTTCTGATGGAATTCTTGTTGATTTAAGTCAGTTTTGGAACCTGGTTAGGGTGGAGAATGGCGGAAATCAGGTGCGTGTCCATCCAGGCGTGACCGGTTCAGTGGTAAATTCCGAATTAAAGAAATATGGGAAAAAGATAGGCCCGGATCCTGCAAGTATCAACTCTGCCATGATGGGTGGAATCCTTTCCAACAATGCAAGCGGCATGTGTTGTGGGGTGAGCAAAAATTCTTACCATACCTTGAAATTCATCAAGTTTGTGCTTCCAAATGGGATGCAATATGCTACCGAAGTACAGGCAGATTACATTCGCTTTGAAAATGAATGCCCTGAGATTTTTAATGGTATTGCCGATTTAAAAAAGCAAATCGACTCAAACCCAGAGATTCATCAATTAATTAGGGGTAAATATAAAACAAAAAACACTGTTGGTTATTCTGTAAATGCTTTTATAGATTATGAACATCCACTGGATATAATGGCCCATGTGCTGGTTGGTGCAGAAGGAACACTTGGTTTTATTGCTGAAGCTGTGCTTGATACAGTTGATGATTACCCATTGAAAACGACAGCGTTATTATATTTTCCAAACATCTTTGCTGCTTGTAACGCAATTGTTCCCTTAACAACCTCAGGTGCTGAAGCCGTTGAATTGATGGATCGTGCTTCGTTGCGTTCGGTTGAAGATATTAAAGGCGTTCCTTTGATATTAAAATCATTGCCTGAAGAAGCAGCGGTGTTGTTGGTGGAATATCAGGATCATACACAAGCTCAACTCGATGCTAAATCGGCACAGTTCCTTTCCGTTGTTGATCAACTCGAACTGATGTTTGCTCCCGAATTTACAAATGATCCTGTAGAGCAAGCTTTTTTGTGGAAGATCAGAAAAGGGATGTTTCCATCAGTTGGTTCGGTTAGGGCAAGCGGAACAACCGTTATTTTAGAAGACATTGCCGTTCCTGTGGCCGAATTGGGCAACGCCATTTTAGATTTACATGGATTGTTTACTAAATATCAATACGACAATGCCATCATTTTTGGTCATGCTAAAGATGGTAATATTCACTTTGTGGTTACGCAGGCTTTCGAAACCACAGCTGAAATTACACGCTACAACAACTTTTTACAAGAGGTGGTGGTTCTGGTGACCGAGAAATACAAAGGAGCTTTGAAAGCAGAACATGGCACAGGAAGAAATATGGCACCTTTCGTAGCTACAGAGTGGGGCGATGGTGTTTATCAGGTGATGAAAACACTAAAAAATCTTATTGATCCACGTAATCTTCTTAATCCTGGGGTAATTATTAATGAGGATAAAAATGCTCATATCAAAAATTTAAAGGATTTACCTCAAGTAGAAGAAGAGGTAGATAAATGTATGGAGTGTGGCTTTTGCGAGTATAAATGTCCAAGTAGAAACATCACATTAACGCCACGGAGAAGAATTGTGGTCAGAAGAGAATTGCTCAAGTTGAAAAGAAATAATGAAACGAGTAATTATAAGGAACTTCTAAATGAGTATCAATACGATGGATTGGACACCTGCGCTGTTGATGGTTTGTGTGCCACTGCTTGCCCAGTTGATATCAATACAGGCTCATTGGTTAAACGATTGCGAAGAGAAAGCCATAGCAAATTTGCAAATGGTTTGGCCTTAACGGTAGCTAAAAACTTTAAACCGGTAACATCAGTAGTTAAGTTTGGGATTACGGTAGCCTCAGGTATTAATAACGTATTCGGATCGAATACAATGACAAACCTGACCAAAGGATTCAAAAAAATCATTCCTGGCGTGCCCTTATGGTCAAACCAGATTAAACCAACCAGATCATTTAATCAATACCAACATAAACTAAGTCATGAAAATGCGCCATCGGTAGTTTACTATCCTACATGCATTAGCAGAACAATGGGTGGAACATTGGAAGGACAAAAAAATATCATTGAAACTTTTATTGATGTTTCACAAAAAGCGGGTATTGATTTTAAAATCCCAAACAATATTCAAGGCACCTGCTGCGGACAGATTTTCTCTTCAAAAGGTTTCAATGATGCATTTAGATTTACTGTAAATGATACCATCAGCAAACTTTGGGAATGGAGTGGCAGGGGCAAAAGTCCTATTGTGCTTGATATAACCTCATGTACTTATACTTTGCAAGAATGCAGGCCATCATTGACAGATGAGAATAAAAAGAAATTTGATGCCTTGACCATTATAGATAGTGTGGATTATATCCTTGATTATTTGCTTCCAAATGCGAACATCGTGAAAAAGAAAGATAAAATAGCGTTGCATCCTGTTTGCTCATTGCAAAAAATGGGTATTGAAGGCAAGTTTGTAAAAATAGCAAATCAGTTGGCCAATGAAGTGATGATGCCAGTTCATGCTGGTTGTTGTGGTATGGCCGGCGATAGAGGGTTCTTATTTCCTGAGTTGACAGCTTCCGCAACACTGCCAGAAGCCACAGAAGTTAAAAAAGCTGAGTATGATGGTTACTATTCCTCAGGCAAAACCTGTGAAATTGCTATGTCTGAAGCAGTAGGAAAAAACTACGAGTCTATTGTTTATATGCTTAATGAATGTATTTAAATTAATTTCTAATAATGAATCTTATAAAATACTTAACACTCAATATTATACTGCTTTATAGTCTTTCATCTGCGGCGCAAGTTGAGCAAGATGGACCTTATGTTTCTCGTTTAGACAAGAAAATTATTTCCCGTTATATTTTAAATGACGAGAGTAAAACAGATACTTTGAATGAAAAAGATCCAATCCAGGTTCGTTTTGCAAAGCACAAAGACTGGGATTTTAGTTTTAAGCTTCGGTCCAGTTATGTGGTGCAACCTTCCAGCTATAAATCAGTTGAGAAAATGCTGGTGCTTTCCGATATCGAAGGTGAATTTGAAGCATTTAGAGCTCTGATGATTGCCAATCAAGTTATGGATGAAAAATACAACTGGATTTTTGGTAAAGGTCATCTGGTAATATGCGGTGATCTTTTCGATCGAGGAAAGGAAGTTGTTCCTTATTTGTGGTTACTTTACAAATTGGAGGAAGATGCCGTTAAAAAAGGCGGGTTTGTGCATGTACTTTTAGGTAACCACGACGTGATGAATATGGCCGGAGATTTACGTTATTTAGCTCCAAAATATCCGGCTTCAGCTAAATTATTAGGTCTTGAATATGAAGAGTTGATTGCTGAAGATACAGAAATCGGGAAGTGGTTGAGAAGTAAAAACGCTATTGAAAAAATTAGCGATAAGCTTTTCCTTCATGCAGGGATTTCTCCTGAAATTAATGCCACCGATTTATCCTTGGCACAAATAAATGATAAATGCCGAAGTTATTACGGAATTTCTACTAAAAAGCTCGATGAAGAAGGCAAGAAATTCATGAGCAGTAAAGGTCCATTTTGGTATAGAGGTTATTTCGGAGATGATCGAACCGAGGTTGCGACGGTAGATTCTACCTTGAAAAAATTCGGAGTAAAACAAATTTTGGTTGGCCATACCATTACGGAGCAAAATATTGCCGCCTATTACAATTACAAAATTATTGGCGTTGATGTTAACCAGCATAAAGGTAACCGGAAAGCGGTTATTTTTAACGGTAAACAGGCTTACGTGGTTGATGATAAAGGCAATCGCAAACCACTTGATGTGGGAGATAAAAACTAAAATTTAATAATTTTGATTAAAAAAATGATACAGATTACTTTTTAAGGTAACTTGTGTCGTCATTTTTGCTAGGTGCTGTTTTTAAGTTTGCTGAAAGTTAATTTCAGATTATGCAGCATACTTTTCACATCCCCGTTTTAGGTTTAGGTTATTCTATTGATACACCTCTAAAAGTTGCCCGTTACGGTATTCATTCCACTTTATCGATCGTTGATGATGAATTGATAGAACGGATGCGTGAGTACCATCAAAAACAAAATGACATTGATTATAAGCCTATCTCTAAAAAGGATGTCGATTACAGGGCACAAAGAATTACAGCTTACCTCAACTTAATCGACAAAACAGTTAACGAACAATTTGAGCATCTAAGGCAAACTGAATTTACAGCTGGTAGCGAAATTTGTAAATATTTTGAACTCTTACCCGATTCATCACCTTTAAAACATGGTTATGAATTGATGATGGACTATCCTGAAGGAGAAAGCAAGCGGATTTTTCAAAGTATTTTACGCAAGGCGATGAAAGTAGGAAATGCTGACGTAAATATCATGGCAAAGGTTGATAAGATGAACTTTGTTAATGGTGCCTATGCAGGCGATGAAAATACAGATGCTTTGGCTGCTTTAAGGGGATTTGCAAATAGCACTTCAAATGCTGCAGTGATCTTGTCCGCAGGGATGAACCCTAGATTATACAGTTATATAGAAAATTTTCATGATTTTCAGCCAGATCACAAAGGACAGTTTAAAAAAAAAATCATTTTGAAAGTAAGCGATTTTCGCTCTGCAGCTATACAGGCTAAGTTTTTAGCAAAAAAAGGCATTTGGATTTCGGAATTTAGAATTGAATCAGGCTTAAACTGTGGTGGTCATGCTTTTGCTACCGAAGGCTATCTGCTAGGGCCGATCTTAGAAGAGTTTAAAACAAAGAAAATTGCGTTAATTAACGAACTTTTTATTTCTTACCAAGCCGCGTTATATCAAAAAGCAATAACAATTCAACAGGCACCTGAACAACGCTTTAGCGTTCAGGGTGGAATTGGAACTGCTGAAGAACAAAGTTTTCTGCTCAAACATTATAATTTAAATACAACTGGTTGGGGAAGTCCATTTTTGCTCGTTCCAGAAGTAACAAATGTTGATGCTGAAACTTTGAACCATCTGGTAAAATCAAAAGAAGAGGACTTCTATTTGAGTAATTCATCACCGCTTGGGGTGCGCTTTAATAATTTTAAAAATTCCTCTTCCAATTTGCAAAGAATCGAACGCATTCAGAAAGGCCGTCCGGGAAGTCCCTGTGCAAAGAAATACCTTTGCAATAATACCGAATTTACAACAGTGCCCATTTGTACAGCCTCAAGGGAATATCAAAATCTGAAAATAAAGGAGTTGCAGTCTGCTGATTTATCTGTAGAAAAATATCAGGAGGCTTTTGATCAGGTAACCGAAAAGGTTTGCCTGTGCGAAGGGCTGTGTGCTTCTGCCTACATCAAAAATGAAATAATCAAGCCTAAAGAAAGCAAGGCTGTAGCCATTTGCCCGGGACCAAATTTGGCCTATTTTAGCGGTTCATATTCATTTGATGAAATGGTTGGACATATTTATGGGAAGGTTAATTTATTAGCCAATCGTGTGCGTCCACATGTATTTATTAATGAATTGAATTTGTATATCGATTATTTACAGGCAGAAATAAACAATCAGCTGGGAGGTTTGAGTGATAAAAAACGAAAACAGCTTACGAATTTCAAAATGCAATTGAATGAGGGAATCGAGTATTATCGTAAACTTTTTAAACAATCCTATCAATTAAAATTTTCCAATATCAAAGATTGCTTTCAGTCTTTGGAAATATCTCAGATAAAACTTAACCAGCTGAGCATAAATTAAAACAAGCACCTCTAAATTTTTATATTTACCACCAATAAATAGCAAGGCTGAAATTCATGGATAGATCAAAGTTTTTAGATGCGATAATTGAAAATGCCATTGATGGAATTATTACGATAGATGATCGCGGGATCATTGAGCACCTTAACCCAGCGGCACTCGAACTTTTTGGGTTTTCAAAAGCCGAATTGGTGGGCAAAAATGTTTCCATTTTAATGCCTCAGCCAGATAAAGCCCGCCATGATGGATATATTCAAAATTACCATGATACAGGCAAAAAACA
>SEDB01000169.1 GCA_004210715.1 Pedobacter sp. | reverse complement strand
CGCCAATTTTTAACTCAATAAGTTTGGTAAACTGTGTCTTGGCAAATCTTCCATTTTTATCAGGAATAGGATCGCCATGGGGATCTGATTTTGGAAAACCTAAAAACTCATCTAATCTTCCTATCAAGGTTTCCGATTTAATATGTTCCAACTCCTCAGCAACATCATGAACCTCATCCCATTTAAAATTAAGCTTGTCTACCAAAAAAACTTCCCAAAGTCTATGTTTACGAACAATATCTATGGCTGCATTTTTTCCTTTATCAGTTAAGGTAACACCTTGATATTTCACATAATCAACAAATCCTTTGTCGGCTAATTTCTTTATCATATCAGTTACCGATGCAGGTTTAGTTTGCATTTGTTCGGCAATGGCATTGGTTTGAACGCTGTTAGAGGTTTCAGATAGATGATAAATTATTTTAAGATAATTCTCTTCAGTAAAACTTTGCATTTATGTTTATCTAATTATATTTTTAGGTAAATCTAAAAAAATTATATTAAAATTTATTAGATAAATTATGTTAAAATTTAGAATATAATTTGGTTATGTTTGTCTTCTCAATACCTTTAAACTTATATGGCATCAGAATTAGATAAAATTGATTTTAAAATTTTAAGAATCTTACAAGAGAACGGTAGAATTACCAACTTGCTTTTATCACAAGAAATTGGATTATCGCCTGCACCCACTTTAGAGCGTGTTCGTAAGCTGGAAATGGCTGGATACATTAAAAGCTATCATGCATTGGTTGATGAAGAGAAATTAGGTTTAGGTATTAAGACCTTCATCCAAATTCAGCTGGATTTTCATAAAAATAATACTATTCAAATCTTTTTGGATGAAGTAAATCAAATTAAAGAGATTACTGAATGCCATCATGTAACTGGTCAGGCAGATTTTCTTTTAAAAGTTTATGTGAAAGACATCAAGTCATACGAACGTTTAATCATGGAGAAAATCAGTAAGATTTCTGTGGTTAAAACTTTCCAGACCATGATGATCATGTCTACAACAAAAAAAGAACCAATTGTACCTTTGGAATATTAATCCTTCGAAGGGAACTTCATTTTCAATTACACATTTTTTAATGGTGTTAATTTGGTAGCATAACTAATTTCATTATAATTTTTGAAATTTCTTCAGCATGCTGATAAACCATAAAATGTGTTCCGCCATTAATTATAAAGTCTGGTCTAGCATTTTTAGAATACAAAATTTTATCTTTTGAGCCATGAATGTGATATAGCCGCTCAGGTTTTTGATTATTCTCCCAGCTTAAAATACTACCAATTGCCCATTTCAAAAATTTAGGATCGGTATCTTTTATGATCATGCTCAAAAGCTTTTTTTCTGTGTTTGATTTCGTTCCAAAAAAGAAATTTTGAGTAAGCTGATTGGATGATTTAATCAGCCATGAAGGAGCAATTTTTATCAATTTAAGCTTACCAGCTAAACGATAAAGAAACGGTAAATCATCACTGAATAAAGTGCTGGAGATAATAATTGTACAAACTGGATTTAGAATTTTCGCTATTTCTACAGCAATCATGCCGCCGAACGAAACGCCAATTAAAATGAATGGTTGCGAATCATCAATTATCGGACTTAATCTTTTAGCGTAAGAATTTAAAGATTCATTTTTAAGTGGTTGAATCCAATCCACATGAATAATTTCGATTTGTGAATCGAGTTCTAGCTTCGCAAAAATACGCTTGTCAGCGCCAAGTCCGCTTATGAAATAAGCATTCATTATGCTGGTAAATTCCAGTCGATTGGAATTTGATTATTTTGAATCAGCAATTGATTGGCTTTTGAAAAATGTTTTGATCCAAAAAAACCATTATAAGCAGAAAATGGAGACGGATGGGCAGCTGTTAAAACGTAATGTTTTTTCTGATCAATGAGCACTGCCTTTTGTTGAGCATATTTACCCCAGAGCAGAAACACAATATGTTCACTTTTTTCTGAAAGTGATTTAATAATCTCATCAGTGAATATCTCCCATCCACGATTTTGATGTGAGCCTGCTTCTGATGCACGAACGGTTAATGTTGCATTTAATAACAATACACCTTGTTCTGCCCAATGTGTTAAATGTCCGTGATTTGGTGTTTTAAAACCATCAATATCTGTTTCCAACTCTTTGTAAATATTTTTTAAAGAAGGTGGCACGCCAACACCACGCTGAACTGAAAATGACAACCCATGAGCCTGACCAATTCCATGATAGGGATCTTGCCCAAGAATTACCACCTTAACCTGATCAAAAGGAGTAGTATTTAGTGCATTAAAAATATCTGCATTTTTTGGATACACCGTGGCGCCACTCTCTTTTTCTTCTTTCAGAAAAGATTTCAAACTTTTCATGTAATCTTTTTCGAATTCATCATTTAAAACGGCTAACCAACCAGGTTCCAATGCAGCTGACATATATTATTTTTTAGAAAGTAATTGAAATAAAAAAAATAAATGGTTTCATAACCATCCGCCATAAAACCATCTTTCGAGCGAAAAAGTTTTACGATTTCTTTTTATAAATCTCTAGTAAATCTCCTTCTAGCGTTGTTTTTGGTCCCTCAATAATTCTTCCTAATTCTTTGCCACTTTTATCAAACACAATAAAAGTTGGTACGCGTTTAATATCTAAGCCATCAATAATTCCATTTTCAGCCTTCTTACTTCCATCAACTGCTATAAATTCAATATTCTTTTGTTTAAACTGTAAGTTATCCAGGATTTTTAAAAAGTTAGGCACATTTACCTTGCTGTCTCCACACCAGCTGCCGAAAACGATTTTAATTTTCTCTTTCTTAACTAATTTCTTTAATTCAATCATTATGGTTGCATCCGGAACATAAGCAGCATATAATGGATCATACATTTCCTTAAATTCTGGAAAAGTAATAACCCCTTCTCGGGTGCAAGCGTTAATCAAAACATCTTTATTTCTAGTTTGATCATGTATTTTTTTATTTAATTCTTGTGCCGAAACATTCATTGCGATTACGATAAGGGTTATTGATAAGAGGATTTTCATATTAATTAGATGAATTGTATAACTTGTGAAATTTTTAATGAAATTATTGTTTTAAAATCTAATTTTTGCCATTTAAAAACGATATTTGCAAAAAAAAATAATTAGAATAAATTTTATGCCAAATATTATCAGATTAATTGCGGGGTTTGCTTTACTGGGTGGCGCAGTAGCTTTATTTGTTTTCGGTTTCTGGCCTTGGGGAATTATTGCCATTTTATTAGGCCTTATTGTGCTTGTAACTTATTTCTTTAATGAGAACATGCTTTTAGCACAATGGTTTTTGAGAAAAGACAATATGCCAAAAGCGAAACAGTTTTTAGATCGCATTACCAATTACGAAAAACAGTTAATTAAAGTACAACATGGTTATTACAATTTGCTTGTTGGTTTAATTGAAAGTAGAACCGCTCCATTAAAATCAGAAAAATATTTTAAAACGGCTTTGAATTTAGGTATGCAAATGGAGCATAATGTAGCATTGGCAAAATTAAGTTTAGCAGGTATCGCCATGGCAAAACGTAACAAACGTGAAGCAACGATGTACCTAGCGGAAGCTAAGAAAGCAGATAAAAATAAATTATTGGCTGATCAGATCAAACAGATGAAAGATCAGATGGGAATGATGGACAAACAACAACAAGTTCGTTATAGATAATATTTATCATTAAAAAAGTACAAGCCGATGAAAATCGGCTTTTTTTATGCCAAAACTTTTAACCTTTGAAGGTCATAATCTAAAATTAAATTTAGACGAGTCGAAATTTTTTAATATTTTGGGGATCTATCGATCCTATTTAGATATTTTATGGAATTATATTACTCTTTTTCAGTACTGATCGTGCTGGCTTCTTTTTTTTCTTACTTAAATCTGCGTTACCTAAAACTGCCATCAACTATCGGCATTATGATTATTGCAATGTTGAGCTCAATTGTACTTGTGTTCACAGGCAGTTTGTTTCCAAAAACCTTTGATCATTTTTCAACACTTCTACAAGATGTTGATTTTACCGAAGTGTTGATGGGAGCGATGCTAAATTTCCTGCTATTTGCCGGTGCCATTCATATTAACCTTGTCGATTTAAGAGAGCAACGTGCTCCTGTGATTATTTTCTCGACAGTAAGTGTCGTCATTTCAACTTTTGCTGTAGGCGCCTTTGTATTTTATATTACGCCATTATTTGGTTTTCAAATCCCATTCATTTATGCCTTATTATTTGGTGCACTAATTTCTCCAACAGATCCGATTGCGGTAATGGGGGTTTTAAAAGATGCCAATGTTAAGAAATCTTTAGAAACAAAAGTTGCAGGAGAATCGCTTTTTAACGATGGAGTTGCGGTTGTAATCTTTGCAGTAATTCTGCAACTAGCCCAGGGAACAGATATTGATTTGAGCTTTACCAATATATCGTGGTTATTAATCAAGGAAGCTCTTGGCGGATTTTTGCTTGGAACGCTTTTGGGTATAGGCGCTTCTAACGCTATGCGGAAAATTGATGATTATAAAGTTTCTGTATTAATTACTCTTTCAGTCGTAATGGGTGGATATCTAATTGCGCATTCTATTCATATCTCTGGCCCTTTAACCATGGTTGCAGCCGGTATTGTGATTGGTAATTATGGTAAACGTACAGCAATGTCTGCCGTAACTAAAGATTATTTGAATAAATTTTGGGAACTTATCGACGAAATACTGAATGCAATATTGTTCTTATTCATCGGGTTTGAATTACTGATCATCCATAATATTACCGATTATTGGTTAATTGGTATATGCTGCATTATGATCGTACTTTTCTCAAGATTCCTTTCAATTTACATTCCCGTTAAGCTCATCCCTTTCAAGAATAAATTCAGTAGCGGAACTATAAAAGTTTTGGTCTGGGGCGGATTGCGTGGTGGTGTTTCCATCGCGTTGGTCTTATCGATGGATGAAGGACCTTACAAACCACTATTAGTTGGTATCACCTATTTTGTAGTTGTATTCTCTATTATAGTGCAAGGCTTAACAGTGGGCAAATTGGCTAAAAAAGTTTTATCGGTGGAAGAGGTTTAAACACAATGTTTATCGTACTATCTGTAAATGATGCTATCATTCTTTAAGATAGTACGATTTAAAGCTTGTAATTAAGACGAGCTTATCAGAACTCAATATATGGTATGCTTTTGGAAAGCACTGCCATTAGTACTATTTAAGTATCGTCCCGCCCTTAGTTCCAAATCCTTGCTCGTACCTCGCTGCGGGTTTTCCACTATGGTCGGGTTTAGGTGGCACGGCCGTTGCAACAAACAAATGCCCAGGTGCAAACCTACACTAGCTAAACGCAATCATACTGTACGCACTCGATGTTT
>SEDB01000688.1 GCA_004210715.1 Pedobacter sp. | reverse complement strand
ACTTATAAAGATGGAACGCAAATTCAAGGAAGTTATTTCTTTAACAAATCATCTGTTTTTAATGAGCAAACAAGCAACACGCAAACATTATTAGGCAACAACTCACAAAACGTAAGTAATTATTTAAATAGCAATAGTGATAAAACCAACCACAGGTTTAATTTTATGATTGATACCAAGCTTGACTCTACCACCAGCATCAAAATACAACCTAACGTTTCCTATACGGAAAATAATGGCTTGAGTTTGCAAAGGTACAATAGGAATAATGTGATTGGTAACGAAACAACTAATACAGTTGGTGATCAGAATTACACCACTGATAATTCCACCCCAGCGATTACCAACAATATTTTGGTTCGTAAAAAGTTTCAGCGCAGAGGCCGTACTTTATCTTTAAACGTTAACACCTCAATCAATAATAATGACTCAGATAACATTAACTACATCTCTGAAAACAGCACCGTAGGTAGCGTTACTACTCCAAAGCTAACAAATCAACTTAATGATTTAAGCAGCAGGAATATTACCAATACTACGAGAGTGGTTTACACCGAACCTTTATCTAAAACAACGAGCATTGAGTTTAATTACCAAAACGGAATAAACAATAGTACTTCTGATAGAAACATTTTCAACTTCAATACAACTACTGGCAATTTTGATATCGTGGATAATACATACTCTAATCACTATGAAAATCAAACATTAACCAATGCTGCTGGATTGAGTTATACCGTTAACCAAAAGAAGTACAATTTTAATATTGGTGTAGCTGGGCAACAAACGCATAGAGAAAATAGGTAACCCTAATTTAAAGCCGGCATTTAACAATACGTTGAGCGTAAGGTATAATAACTTTGCTTTTGCTAAAATGCGATTCTTTGCGGTCTTTTTAAATTTAACACAAACATTTAATGCCTTTGCTTCCAGCCAATCTGTAATTACAGATCCAACGGATATTAATTATGGTAAAGTGGCTTCTACCTATATTAATGTTGATGGAAATTATAGTGGAAATGCAAATATAGTTTTAGGTCAACCAATTCTTCCTGAAAATAAACTGAACTTAAATGCAACATTAGCAGCGAACTTTTCGAGAGGTGCAAACATAACCAGTGGTGTAGAAAACATAACAAACAACTGGAGCATAAACAACAATTATAGGTTTGTAACTAACTTTGACAAACTTGATTTAACGGCAGGAATTGGTGGAACCATTACAAGAGCTACATATTCTGCTACGCCAAATTCAAATACGCAGTTTTTCACATTAAATCCAAGTTTTGATATCAGTTACCTTTTTCCTGGAAACATTCGTTTAGCTATTGATTTGGATTATCTTAAGAACACTGGCCGAGGAGAAGGTTATAACACTAATTTTACCTTGGTAAACTCTTACATCAGTCGTCAATTCTTTAAAAACAGAGGAACTTTCAAGATTGCAGTTAATGATGCTTTCAACCAAAA
>SEDB01000687.1 GCA_004210715.1 Pedobacter sp. | reverse complement strand
GCATTAAATGTTTGTGTTAAATTTAAAAAGACCGCAAAGAATCGCATTTTAGCAAAAGCAAAGTTATTATACCTTACGCTCAACGTATTGTTAAATGCCGGCTTTAAATTAGGGTTACCTAGAATTACAGATTGTGTATTGGTATTATCCGGAATGGGTTGAATTTGATCAATTGTCGGTTGTGATGTTGTTCCTCTATAATTAATAGATAATCTTTTACTGTTGCTAAAGTTATATCTGAATTGTGCAGATGGGGTCAGGTTAATGAAGTTTTGATTAAACACGACACCTGTAGATAAGTTTGTATTTTCTCTGTGCGTTTGTTGCCCAGCTACACCAACATTAAAATTGTACTTCTTTTGATTAACGGTATAACTCAATCCAGCAGCATTTGTTAATGTTTGATTTTCATAGTGATTTGAGTATGTGTTATCCACGATATCAAAATTACCAGTTGTTGTATTGAAATTAAAAATGTTTCTATCAGAGGTACTGTTATTAATTCCGTTTTGATAATTAAACTCAATGCTCGTTGTTTTAGATAAGGGTTCAGTATAAACCACTCTGGTGGTATTAGTGATATTCCTGCTGCTTAAATCATTAAGTTGATTTGTTAGCTTTGGAGTAGTAACTCCACCTACGGTACTATTTTCAGAGATATAGTTAATGTTATCTGAGTCATTATTGTTGATTGAAGTGTTAACGTTTAAAGATAAAGTACGACCTCTACGCTGAAACTTTTTACGAACCAAAATATTGTTGGTAATTGCTGGGGTGGAATTATCAGTGGTGTAATTCTGATTACCAACGGTATTAGTTGTTTCGTTACCAATCACATTATTCCTATTGTACCTTTGCAAACTCAAGCCATTATTTTCCGTATAGGAAACATTAGGTTGTATTTTGATGCTGGTGGTAGAGTCAAGCTTGGTATCAATCATAAAATTAAACCTGTGGTTGGTTTTATCACTATTGCTATTTAAATAGTTACTTACGTTTTGTGAGTTGTTGCCTAATAATGTTTGCGTGTTGCTTGTTTGCTCATTAAAAACAGATGATTTGTTAAAGAAATAACTTCCTTGAATTTGCGTTCCATCTTTATAAGT
>SEDB01000686.1 GCA_004210715.1 Pedobacter sp. | reverse complement strand
AACCACTTCCGGATATGAAAACGGGTTGTGCTGCCTGGATTTATGCTGGTGGTGCACACCATACCGCTTACAGTCAGAATTTAACAACAGAACATTTGCTTGACTTTGCGAATATTGCTAGTTTAGAATATGTAAACATTGGCGCCGATACCAAAATCAATCAATTTAGAAATGAATTGCATTGGAATGAGGTTGCGTACAAATAAAATACAAGCTCTCAATTAACCCCTAAAGCCGATAGTTTTTCAAATTATCGGCTTTTTATTTCAAAATCTGGTTGGTGTGTCACGAACCAGTAGAGTAACAGAAAAAGGCAATTTCTTCATCAGAAATTGCCTTTCTTATTTTAGTTTTGCATGTTCAACCGTCATTGCGAGGCACGAAGCAATCTCTTTTTAAAACTTTCAATAGCGACAGCTTTTACCATCGCCTTAATAACACCATTTTTCGGATCCAACCAGCTTTCAAATTCATCTTTCACTTGTTCGAATTTTACCTGATGTGTAATGTAATTAGTAGGATTTACCAAACCCGCTTTCATTGACTTGATTACATGCTCAAAATCTTCAATCGTTGCATTTCTGCTGCTCATTAAGGTAGATTCACGTTTATGAAATTCGGGATGGTTGAAAATTAAATCGCCTTTTTGCAAACCAATTAACACAAACCTTGCGCCATGCGCCATGTAATTAATGGCATTATTGATTGCTTTTTGGTTTCCAGTCGCATCAATGACTACCGTTGGCATATCACCATTGGTAATTTTGTTGAGCTGCTCGGTAACATCTGGAGATAATGCATTTATAGTGTGTGTTACGCCCAGTTTTTCTTTACAGAAAGATAAACGGTCGTCATTAATATCTAACGCAATTACATTTCCTCCTGCAATTCGAGCAAATTCCATGGTACCTAAACCAATCGGACCGGCGCCAATCACCAACACAAATTCACCAGATTGAACATCTGCTCTGCGAACGCCATGTGCGCCAATGGCCAAAGGTTCAACTAACGCCAATTCCTCATAGCTCAAGCCTTCGCCATGTAGAAGTGTTTGTGATGGCACCTGAAGATATTCACGCATTCCGCCATCTACATGAACACCGCAAACCTGCATTTTTACGCAGCAGTTTGATTTTTTCATTCTACAGGCAATACACTTACCACAATTAAAATAGGGTATAAAGGTAACGGCTTCTCCTATTTTAAAACCTGACCTAAAACTCTTGGATAATTGAAGAAAGGTTGTGTGCCTTCAAAGGCGTGTAAATCCGTCCCACAGATTCCAATTCTTTTAATTTTTATAATGGCATGGTCTTTTTTTAATTCAGGTTTTTCAGTTTCTGAGTATTCAAAAGTGCCGGGTGTTATACAAGTAAGGGTTTTCATTATTTAATAATAGAATTTTGAATGATAGAATGAGTGAATAATGGAATGAGTGAGTTTTGAATTAGTGAATGATTAATAGCGATTTCAAAACATTCTCTCATTCGCTCATGAAATTATGCGTTCGCCAAAGCTCTGTCTAAATGAACATAACCACCATCCACATGGATAATTTGTCCTGTGGTGTGGCTTGATTTATCAGACATTAAAAAAGCCGTCATATTGGCGATTTCTTCGGCCGTAGTCATTCTATTTTCTAAAGGGATTTTGGATGTAATTTCATCTAATTTCGCCTGAGCATCAGATAAAGTCTCAATCCAGGTTTCATAAGCAGGTGTCCAGCATTCGGCTACTACAACGGCATTTACACGGATTCCGTATTTCAACAACTCCACTGCCCACTCACGTGTTAACGCATTTCTACCACCATTTGCTGCAGCGTACGCGGATGTATTTCCTTGTCCGGTTTCTGCTGTTTTCGAAGTGATGTTTACAATTGCGCCTTTGCTTTTAATTAATTCTGGCAAAGCATGGTGAGCCATTAAATAATAATGAACTACATTTTTATGGAGTGAAGCCATAAAACCTTCATAATTACCACTCTCTAAGCCTACACCATCATTCACACCTGCGTTATTTACTAAACCATCAATTCTACCAAATTTGGCTATTATTTCCGAAACTACTTTTTGGCAATCTTCAGGTTTAGAAAGTTCGGCTACAAATTGCGATGCCTTTCCTCCATTTTGTTCAATTGCATCAACCACTTTCTGATTATCCTCTGCTTTTCTGCCCACAATTACAGCAATGGCATTTTCTTTTGCAAAAACTTCCGCAATGCTACGACCTATGCCCTTTGCAGCGCCAGTGATAATAATAACTTTTTCTTTTAAATTTAAATCCATATCATTTTTAATTAGTGAATTTTGAATG
>SEDB01000685.1 GCA_004210715.1 Pedobacter sp. | reverse complement strand
CCAACCAAACCTGCAAGTTCAGTTACGTTTGCTCTACTATCTGATGATAGTTTATCAAATGTTGCTTTTAAATCAATGTTCTCATCGCTTAAATCTTTTGATGCTTTATCAAATCCATCAGCTCTGTCATTGTTAATTTGAATAAGGTCATTTAATACCTCAACTGTTTTTTCTTGATTTTCCATAGTAAATTATAATTCTATAATTGGTAGTGTAGATATAACAAGATCTATTTGGTAAAGTTTTATGATTCAAATTATTTTATGGAGAAACCTAATTTCATAAAACACTTTTGGCTGACAAACATTAACTGAGGTCAGCCGTTTCTTTTTTATAATTTAACTAAAAAGTATTATGGCTATATTAAATAATAAAGTCGCCGTGGTTTCTGGCGCTGGATCTGGAATTGGAAGAGCAATTGCAATTACCTATGCAAATGAAGGGGCAAAGGTGGTTGTTGCCGATATAAATGAAGCACATGCAAATGAAACTGTAAAATTGATTACCGATAATGGTGGAGATGCTTTTGTAGTCATTGCAGATTCTTCAAAAGCTGAGGATAACAAAAGATTGGTAGATGAGGTGGTAAGAAAATATGGTCGTTTAGATATTGCTTGCAATAATGCGGGCATGGGCGGACCAGCAAAACCTACAGGCGATTATGAGCCGGTAGAATGGGATCGTGTAATTGCACTTAATTTGAATGGTGTTTTTTATGCTTGTAAATATCAATTGGAGCAAATGGAAAAAAATGGTGGTGGCGCTATTATTAACATTGCTTCTATTCATGGTCAGGTTGCTGCACCAAATAGTCCTGCATATACAGCATCAAAACATGCAGTGGTAGGCTTAACAAAAAATATAGCAGTAGAATATGCTCAGAAAAATATCAGGTGCAATGCTGTAGGGCCAGGTTATATTGAAACACCTTTGTTAACTGCCAATCTGAGCGAAGAGGCTATGAAAGCGGTTGCGGCAAAAAGTGCTATCAACAGATTGGGGAAAGTTGAAGAGATTGCTGATTTGGTTGCTTTTTTAAGCTCCGATAAATCATCATTCACAACCGGAAGTTACATTATTGCTGATGGTGGATATACAGCTGTATAACTCATTTT
>SEDB01000684.1 GCA_004210715.1 Pedobacter sp. | reverse complement strand
TCAACGCAAAGAAAGCAAAAAAATATAAATGATTTGGGATAATTTTAATATTGATAATTATTTAACATAAATCAGTATTTATTTTACGAAATCGATAATATAAATAATTAAAAATGAAAGAATAATTATAAATGTTAATTAAACGAATATTTCTTAACTGGCATTTATCCAACAGATGCTGAAATGAATTCAGCAGGACGAAGTGGGTCAGGCTGAGCTATCTGTTTGAACAATATACACGAACAACTAGCACGAACAATCGTCATCCTGAATTTAGGTCAGGATCTTAATAACTTATCCAGCAGATGCTGAAATGAATTCAGCAGGACGAAGTGGTTAATTGAAAATCTGCTTCATCCGCGAGAAAATCATGATAACTTAAACCCCAAATACCTTTTTGGAATTCTCAGTAGTTACATTGGCGATTTCTTCTTCAAAAACTTCATCAAAAGCCTCACGGCAGTGAATGACGATTGGCAAACCTAAATCCTTTGCCCAACCAATTTGTTTACGAAATGCATCTTGCTGAATAGCTAAAGTAGTTTTATCCCAATATAAATCGATTCCTATTTCGCCGATAGCATAAATTTTTCTAGCGGAAATGCTTTTGTAAATTTCATCTAATAGAGCAAGATAATCTTCTTTCACATCGCAGGGATGAAGTCCGGCCATGGCAAAACAATTCTGCGGATACTTAGCTACCAGATCATCAATCATCGCAATCGATTTCACATCAACATTAGGCAGAAACAATCTGTTCACATTGTTTTCAAAACAACGTTCCATCAATTGTGCCTGCTTTTCGGCATCTTGCTCGTAATATAAATGGGTATGGGTATCGGTAAAAATCATTTGTTTAGTATAGGATGGATGATGTAAAATGCGAATTCCTGAACTCCTCGTCATTGCGAGGCACGAAGCAATCTTAAAGCGAAAGGCCTTTATTGTACCTAAGGGATTGCTTCGTGCCTCGCAATGACGATAGCCTAATCTTTTTGTTTAACTTTTTTAGTGACTTTTGCTTTTTTAACTTCGGACTTCGGACTATCTACTCCGGACTGATTACTCAACTCCCATTCCATTTCTTTTTTCAAGAATTTTCCGGTTAAACTAATTGGATTCTGAATTAATCCCTCAGGTGTGCCTTCAAAAAGGATTCTTCCGCCTCCGGCTCCACCCTCTTCACCTAAATCAATTACCCAGTCTGCAACCTTAACCACATCCAAGTTATGTTCAATTACTAAGTGATATAACCCAAACCAACATCTTTAAGCGTCTTGATTTTTCTATAAATAATCGGAATATTTTCAAAGAAAACACAAGCATCTTCAATACTCATGTCCAGCACGTCGCTGATTGATTTTCCACGGAAACGAACCTCTAAAGTTTCCCGGTTGTATCTTCTACCGCCGCATTCTTCACAAGGCACCTGAACATCAGGCAAGAAATTCATTTCTATAACCTTTAAACCCGCACCCTGACAGGTTTCGCATCTTCCACCTTTTACGTTGAAAGAAAAACGACCTGGTTTATAACCGCGAATTTTTGCCTCTGGCAACTGCACAAACAAGTTTCTGATATCAGAGAAAACACCGGTATAATGATTTAAAATTGGATATAAGGTTTCCGTAATTAAACTCGATTTACCGGAACCCGATACGCCTGTAACTGCAATAAACTTACCCAGTGGAAAATCGATTGAAACTTCCTTTAAATTATGGCCTGTAGCTTTTGTAATGGATAATTTATGACCATTACCTTTTCTGCGAACTTTTGGTGTTTCGATTTTTTTATCGCCGTTTAAATAAGCTGCAGTTAAGGTTTTTGATTTCAAAATATCTTTTGCGGTTCCCTCGGCAACAACAGTTCCACCGTGAATACCTGCTCCAGGACCAACATCAATCACCCAATCGGCCTCCAAAATCATGTCTTTATCATGCTCAACCACCAAAACGGTATTACCTAAATCACGAAGATTTTTCAAAGCATTAATCAATCTTTCGTTATCGCGTTGGTGCAAACCAATACTCGGCTCATCCAAAATGTACATCACATTCATTAACTGCGAACCAATTTGTGTAGCCAGGCGGATGCGTTGCGCCTCGCCGCCAGAAAGTGTACGGGCAGTACGATCTAATGTTAAATAGGTCAACCCAACATCGGTTAAGAAACCTATTCTGGCTTTTATTTCTTTTAAAATCTCTTTTGCAATGATGTTCTGGCGATCAGAAAGGCGATCATCAACATGCTCAAACCAGGCATGAAGATTATTAATATCCATTGAGGCGAGATCAAAAATATTCTTACCATCAACTTTAAAATG
>SEDB01000168.1 GCA_004210715.1 Pedobacter sp. | reverse complement strand
CAATTTCGAAATACCGTCAGAAGTTCAACAAAAAGATTGCAGCGATTAGCGGGACAAACAATAAAATGAACTACTATTTTTGCTTTACGAATAATAATCAATCGTTAAGCTTCGTTAAAACAAAATTATAAACGATTAGGATTGAAAAGTTTATGCGCAAAAACAATTATTGCATACTTAATTATCATTTTTATCTTTGCTAAAATTTATTAAACAATAATGGAAAGAAGAACCTTTAAAACCTTTGGTTTATTTGCTACAGCTGCATTAATCACAGCTTTTTCTGCATGTCAAAACAAAGATGCTAAAACAACTGAAGTTAAAAAAACAGATAGCACAACTGCAACAGTAGCGCCTAGCGAAAAAATTGTATATGTAAACTCTGATTCGTTATTAACGAAATATGAGTACTTCAAAGATTTGAAAGTGAAATTTGAAGGAAAAACCAAAAATGCTCAGGCAGATATGCAAGCAAAAGGTCAGGCTTTTCAAAGAGAATTGGCTCAATACCAACAATCGGCTCAAACTTTATCTGCTGATCAACGTAAATCTACAGAGGAACGTTTAGGTCGCAAACAACAAGAATTACAGGCTTATCAACAAAATGCTGGTTCAGCTTTACAAAATGAGCAAGCGGCAGAGAATGAAAAACTTTATGATAAAGTGGCTGATTATTTAAAAGGTTATGCTAAAGGAAAAGGGTACAAAATGGTTTTAACTTATTCTAAAGGCAATAGCGCAATTTTATTTGCTGATGAAACTTTAGATGTAACCTCTGAAGTGATTAAAGGCTTAAATGCTGAATACACTAAGAAATAATGATATAAAACATTAGGAAATGCCCCGACAAAATCGGGGCATTTTTTTTGCTTTAAATTTTGTGATGGAGAACAACACACAACACGAAGAATTTATGCGCATGGCCATTGCGCTATCGGTACAAAATGTTACGGATAGCCTTGGCGGTCCTTTTGGCGCCGTAATTGTAAAGGATGGAAAAATTATTGCTGGTTCGGCAAATAAAGTAACTTCTACTAACGATCCAACTGCACATGCCGAGGTTTCGGCAATTCGCCTGGCTTGCGAGGAGTTAAATACTTTTGATTTAAGCGGCTGTGTCATTTACACCAGTTGTGAGCCTTGTCCGATGTGCCTTGGCGCAATTTATTGGTCGCGGATTGAAACCATTTACTATGCCAACACCAAAGTAGATGCGGAAAATATTGGCTTTAGCGATAAGTTTATTTATGAAGAATTGGATAAACCAATGGAAAAGCGGTCGTTGCCCGTGGTGCAACTAATGAGAGATGAAGCGATGGAAGCTTTTAAGTTATGGGGCGATTCGGCAATGCGAATTGATTACTAGAAAATGGGTTCAGTAAGGAATATACTGAACCCATTTTTTATTATTTACTGGTTTCTTTCGGTAATAACAAACCTACCATCGAATCAATTTCTTTTACCACACCATCATCTGAACCGGAAAAACCAATGGCTTTAAATCTGATATTTCCATCGCCATCGATAATGAATTTAGTTGGAATACCATCTACCTTATAGGCACTTACCACATCAAATTTTGATGGATCTTTTGCATTTTTAGTATCATATAAAACATTAAAATTCAGTTTTTTCTCTGCAACAAAATCTGTCACAACTTTTTCTCTGTTTTCTTCGTTTTGCCATGTATTTACAAATAGAAACACCACATTTGGATTGCTTGAATATTTAGCCAATGCCTTTTGCATGCCTGGAAATGATGCCACACAGGGGCCGCACCAGGTTGCCCAGTAATCTAAAATAACCACTTTACCTTTAAAATCCGATAAACTTACCTTCTCTCCTTTCAAATTAACCAGTGAAAATGAAGGTGCAGGAATGTTGATCATCTTTTTTGTCCATTCTGCTTTAGCTGCCTCTAAAGCCTGTTTCTCTAAATTCGAGGCATAAGTTTCATAGGTACCTGGTTTTTTCAATTTGGTATAAAGCATTTTAAAATCGCGTTTTAACGAGTCGCTAGCTTTGCCATCTTTAAATAATTTTTCTGCTTCAACATAAGCCTTCTCCTCTTGTCCGTTTTTTATCAGGTAAGTCACTAAACGACCAGATCCATCAGGCGAAGGACCTGATAATTCAATAGCCTTTTCCTGTAGCGACAATGCTTCCTTGAAATTGCCTTGATGGTATTGCAACAAAGCATAAGTATCAGCATACATGCCCCAGGTTCTATCCAGTGTTTTCAAATAATCTTCTTTTGTATTATATGATGATGGTTTTTCATCATTTTTGGCCTGCTCTACTAATTCCAGCGATTGTTTAGATAGTTTACTTGCCAGTTCTAAATTCTCTTTTTTTTCTGCTGATGGCCATGCAAATGAATTATAAAGCCCTGCTCTTGAAAGTTTGTTATCGATTTTATTGGTATAAAGTTCAAACTTCTCAAAGTTTTTAGCCTTACTAGCGGCAGAGGCAAGAATGTTATAAACAGAATTCATTTTATTCTGATCCGCTTTTTTGGTCAGGTCAAATTTATATTTCGTTACCAACTCATTTGCCTTTTGCTCTTGTTGGGCAAAATCTTTAGTGGCATAAAGGGCATTCATATCCTGTACGTAAGCGTAATTTCCAACCGGAAATTTTTTTAAGGTAATGGCTTTAACAGAATCCGCCTGCGGTTTCTGCTTCAATAGCGTATAAAGTGAAGTTGTAGCAACCAAATCTTCTTCCTTAGGATCTTTAATGTTTGATAAACTTTTAATGTTCTCATTTATCAATTTTGCACCTACCTCTTTATCCACTTTGTACTCCATCGACAAATAAGAAGATAGATTTTTCTTCTTCAATTCAGGTTTCAACGCAAATGCTTGTTTATAAAGAGATGCTGATTTTTCTGGATCAAGCGTTAACCCTAAATAGTAGTTGCCAGCCAATCCATAAAGAAAGGCTTCGTTAATATAGGTTTCAGGAGAAATTTTCCCTGCTTTAGTATATCGAATGACATATCCTTCTGGCGCTTCATCTTTTTGATCGCCTGAAGAGAATGCTAGCCCAACCAATGTGGTACTGTCGGGGGCAGTAATCTCACCTTTGTATATTTCGCCATCTTTTACCAACTCTATTTTCGCTGCCTTTGGATTGGCTGTAGAAAAAAAAGTATAACTTGAACACTTAATATCGGTTAGGTTTTGCAAATTGGTCCCCTTTGGTTGGTAGGTAAATGTGACTTTGCTGCCGGCAGCTGGTTTTTCGGGAGAGAATTTTACCCCCTGAGCTTTCACAACTCCTGCAGAAATTACCAGTAAAAATAAGAGTTTTAATGTTTTCATAGTGAATGATTTAAATGAGAATTTAAGATAACTAAATAT
This sequence comes from Pedobacter sp., assembly GCA_004210715.1. Taxonomy (GTDB): domain Bacteria; phylum Bacteroidota; class Bacteroidia; order Sphingobacteriales; family Sphingobacteriaceae; genus Pedobacter. The sequence continues at coordinate 2,093 of SEDB01000168.1, read as the reverse complement.
ATAGTTTATATTTCAAAATATCAATACCTATTAAAAATTTTAAGGAACAATTTTTGCACGAAGTGGTTATGACTTATGAGAAAAAAATTGAAAGCGAGCTTGATTTTTGGAAATTTAAAACCTTGCAAAAATCTTCACTCCTAAACAAAGTAACTGACCAGGTACAGAAGAAAATTAACAGCTATATTCCTGATAAGATTCATAGCGCCATTACAACAGCTATTAAGCAAATGGTTAAAGCAGTGTTATTTGGATCGACTTTTACTACCTCAAAGCCAGTTACAGATTTAACCTTGATGCATCGCGAAGCATTAATTAAACAAAAAATAGAAAGTTATAAAAAAACTGGTGCTGCCGAGGGTGGCATAACAGGTGCTGGTGGTTTTTTAATGAGTTTGGCTGATTTCCCATTACTATTAGGCATTAAAATGAAGATGCTTTTTGATATCGCAGCAGTTTACGGTTATGATGTGAAAGATTACCGGGAACGCTTATTTATCCTGCACATATTCCAACTGGCCTTTTCGAGTAAAGAAGAAAGCAAAAATATTTACTATAAAATGCAAGACTGGGATAATAAATCACACCAACTCCCAACCGATATTGATGAATTCGATTGGCTTACCTTTCAACAGCAATACCGTGATTATATTGATTTGGCTAAACTGGCACAAATGCTACCTTTTGTGGGTGCCGCTGTTGGTGCTGTAGCAAATTACAAACTGATAGATAAGCTAGGTAAAACAGCAATGATGAGCTACAGAATGCGGTATTTTAATTTACAATATGCAGAAATTAGTTTTGATAAAACTGAACAAAAACCATTGGAAATTAGTTAGTCTTCATCATCAAACATCCCGCTAATCAAATCGTCTGTTTCTCGTCTATCTTTTTTAGTTGGTCTACCAGCACCACGGTCGCGTTTTAAACTTGGTGAATGAAAGGCCGATTTGAAAGCATGTGTTTCTTCAACGGGTGTTAAATCTTTGTATTTGGTTAATGCCGTTGGCGAATCTGTTCTGTTGTAAGAAAACTCAACCACTTCAATAACCTTTTTTTCTATGCCTTTCGATACCTGATAAACATCGCCAATCTTCACAATTGCCGATGGTTTAATATTCTGCCCCTTCAGTTTTACACGTCCTGCTTTGCATGCATCAGTAGCCAAACTTCTGGTTTTAAACAACCTGATTGCCCATAAGTACTTATCTATCCTGAGTTTTTCTGCTTCTGCCATAATTGTTTTTTGGTTGGTTAGTTTCTTCGTTAGTTGATTAAGCCTATATCCAAAAAACTAAACCGCTAAAATCTAAACAGCAAAGTTAAGAACCATAAACTAATAAACCAATCATCTGAATGGTCAGCGAATTAATATGGTGATGCACATGCAAAAACCAAACAACTAAAAAGCTAAAAAACGAAACAACTAAACTCAAAACCAAAAAAATTGAGTTATTTTGCGTAAAATTTAAAAACATCATGTATTCAGATTTAAAGAAATTAATTGAAGCCGCTTGGGAAGACAGAACCCTTTTAAAATACAGCAATTATTGTGAAGCCATTGAAACCGTTATTTTAGGTTTAGATAAAGGCGAAATTCGTGTTGCTGAGCCAGTTTTGAATTCTTGGGGCATTAATGAATGGGTAAAGAAAGCGGTTATTTTGTATTTCCCAATCCGTGAGATGAAGGAAATTAAAAGTGGACCATTTGTTTACCATGATAAAATGGAATTAAAAACGGATTACAAGGCGACTGGTGTTCGTGTAGTACCTATGGCAAGTGCCCGCTACGGTTCATTCTTAGCCAAGGGTGTAATCATGATGCCATCTTATGTAAATATTGGTGCTTATGTTGATGAAGGTACAATGGTTGATACCTGGGCTACTGTTGGTTCATGCGCACAAATCGGCAAACGTGTTCACTTGAGTGGTGGTGTTGGAATTGGTGGTGTTTTAGAACCAGTTCAGGCAGCACCAGTAATTATTGAAGATGATTGTTTCCTGGGCTCAAGAGCGATTGTGGTTGAAGGTGTTAAATTAGAAAAAGAAGTTGTTTTAGGCGCAAACGTTGTTTTAACAGCATCGACTAAAAT
>SEDB01000683.1 GCA_004210715.1 Pedobacter sp. | reverse complement strand
AAAATTAAGCAGCTAGGAGCAATAATGGCATAGGTTTGCGCATGATTGATTAATAAAGCAATAATGAATAATCCTCCTGCAACCAATGGTATAGCAAGATTGATGAGTAATGATTTAGAGGTTTTATCCCAAATCGGAAGATTATTTCGTTGACTTTTTCTGTAGGTAAACAAAATTCCTCCTGCCAAAGCAATAATTAATACAAAAGCACCAAGTTTAATCAGGTTAAATTCTAAATCCATCTCGCCTTCAACGCCATAACTATAACCTCTTTTGTTGATGAATTTTTCAATTTCATCATTTGCGAAATATGCACCCATAAGTGCAATTACACCAGCAAAAACACCTGATAAGCCGCTTAAAGAAATAAATCGTGATGATCTATCCATCATTTGTCTGATGTCTTTTAGTGCATTTAATTGTTCCTCTGAATTGCTCATTTTGAAAGTGCTTTGTTTTTCAAAGTTAAGTAAGAATTTAATATTTGCAAACTTTATTTTAAGAAAATGATTTTGTTGATTTTTCCTTCGGTTTGATTACACAGATTAAAAGATTGCAGAGATTTTTTGTATGGGCATGTTTTGCGCCCTGACCGATAACCTATAACTTACAACTTGTAACTTTCAACTTACAACGTATAACTTAGAACTTTTAACTATTTTTACCCCATGCTTAAAGCCACTGGAATAAGAAAATCGTACGGAAACTTACAAATATTAAAAGGAGTTAATTTTGAAGTTCAAAAAGGGGAGATTGTAAGCATTATTGGTCCGTCGGGTGCTGGTAAAAGTACACTGTTGCATATTCTAGGAACGCTTGATAAACCAGATGAAGGAGCAGTTGAATTAAAAGGTACGGTCATTAGTAAATTGAGTGGCGAGTTGCTTAGCGCTTTTCGTAATCAAAATATTGGCTTTGTATTTCAATTTCATCATTTGTTACCTGAATTTAGTGCCCTGGAAAACATCTGTATCCCAGCTTTCATTGCTAAAACCAATAAAAAACAAGCTGAAACTAGAGGTTTAGAGTTACTGGAACTGTTCGGCTTAAAAGACAGAGCGCAGCATAAACCAAATCAGTTATCGGGAGGAGAGCAGCAACGTGTAGCCATTGCCCGTGCATT
>SEDB01000682.1 GCA_004210715.1 Pedobacter sp. | reverse complement strand
CAGCCAAGATCAAAAATAGTTTATTTAACATCGTTTTCATACTACAATATACGCTACAGATTTTGTTTTGGTTTGTTGGTTTAACGCTTTGACTTAGTGTTTACAAAGGGATGATATTTCCCAATGTTGCCAGGGAAACACAAAATACAGGGAATTTGAATTTGTGGAGTAACAAGTCGAAATATATCTAACGTTAACATGCCTCAGTTTAAAACAAAGCTAACTTGCATCTAGCAAAGTAAGTTTGCCACGGAAACACAGAAGACACGGAATTTGATTTTTATAGAATAACGCGTCTAATTTCCAAGGTTGGTTTACCGAAATTTAACACCAAACCAACCTTACAGTCTGAGCACTTAAATTGCAGCGTTAATAATTAAATCAGTCTCATTTTTATAGGGAAGATTATCTTGTCTTATTTGATAATCCATAAAAATAGTTTTAACTAATCTAATCAAATTTCTTTTAACTTCTGTCCATTCTCAAAAGCCAATCTTTTTTCCGTGTCTTCTGTGTTTCCGTGGCAAAAGAAACAATTCTTAAGCGGTATATTTTCGTGGCAACAAAACAAAAAAAGCGCCTCGAACTAATCGAAACGCTTTCATTTATGTAAATTTTAAAATCTTACCTTGCCAATTCTTCTGCCATTGCAGCACCAATTTCAGCAGGACTTTCTACTACACGGATACCACACTCACGCATGATTTTCATTTTTGCAGCAGCAGTATCATCAGCACCACCTACAATTGCACCAGCGTGACCCATTCTACGTCCGGCAGGAGCAGTTTGACCAGCGATGAAACCAACAACAGGTTTAGTACCGTTTTCTTTAATCCAACGGGCAGCTTCAGCTTCCATTCCACCACCAATTTCACCAATCATGATGATACCGTGAGTTTCAGGATCGTTCATTAATAATTTAACCGCTTCAACAGTTGGTGTACCAATAATAGGGTCACCACCGATACCGATAGCAGTGGTAATACCTAAACCAGCTTTAACAACCTGGTCTACCGCTTCGTAAGTTAAAGTTCCTGATTTTGAAACCACACCTACATGACCTTTTTTGAAGATAAAACCTGGCATAATACCAATTTTAGCCTCATCAGCAGTGATTACACCTGGGCAGTTAGGGCCGATAAGCGTAACATCACGGTCAGAAATATATTCTTTAACCTGAATCATATCCTTAGTTGGAATACCTTCAGTAATACAAACAATCACTTTAATGCCACCTTCAGCAGCTTCCATAATCGCATCAGCAGCAAAAGCTGGTGGAACGAAAATGATAGATACATTTGCTCCTGTCTTATCAACAGCATCTTTAACAGTATTAAAAACAGGCTTATCTAAATGTAATTGCCCACCTTTGCCAGGCGTTACACCACCAACTACGTTTGTACCATACGCTAACATTTGTTCTGCGTGGTAAGTTCCTTCGTTTCCGGTAAAACCCTGAACGATAACCTTAGAATCTTTATT
>SEDB01000681.1 GCA_004210715.1 Pedobacter sp. | reverse complement strand
AATGGTGTGGTTTTAATCACAACCAAAAAAGGTTCATCTGGAAAATTAAAAGTTGCTTTTAATGCTTTCACAGGTTTTTCCAATTTCTGGCAAGAGCAAGAAGTTCTAAATAGCGAGCAATATGTTGGTTTAATGAGAGAGCTGGGTTATACTTCTTTCGGAGGCAATAACAATACCGATTGGCAGAAAGAGACTTTCGGAACCGGAAAGCAAAACCAATATCAGGTTTCTTTATCCGGCGGAACAAAAAGTGGTCAATATTATTTTTCTACTGGTTACCAGCAAGACCAAGGTGTTGTTGCTCCAGCAAAGTTAGATCGTATAACAGCAAACTTCAACGCCACGCAAAACATCACCCCTTGGTTAAAATTAACCGGAAATGCAGTTTTAACTTCAAGCACATCGATTGATGTGGGTGATAACAGCAGTGTTTCTCGTGGTGGTGTGATTTTAGGTGCTTTAACCACTCCGCCAACAATTGGTATTTTCGAACCAAACGGACAATACACTACGATTCCAAATGCAGGTGGATGGGATAATCCATTAGCTCTGGCTTATGGCTCTGATAATAGAACTAGAAACTTCAAATTCATTGGAGCTTTTGGCGCACAATTAAACTTCACTAAAGATTTATTTTTAAAATCTACCATCAGTACAAATAACAACAGAAATTTCTATCGTTATTTCACTGATAACTTCTTAACCACTTATGGCCGCCAGGAAAGAGGTGTTGTTCGTGATAATACTACCAGAGAAGGTGTTTGGTTAAACGAGAACATTTTGAACTATACCAAAAACGTTGGTAAAAACGCATTCACAGCAACAGGTGGCTACACTATTCAATCATCAGATTGGAAGTACAACAATAATGAATCTACTCGTTTTTATGACGTAGCAGGTAATCCAACTGCACCTTCAGTAGCGTTAACGATTCCTCAGCAAGCACAATGGAGTAAGCAATCATATCTTGCACGTGTAACCTATGCTTACGATAGTAAATACTTGTTCAGCTCAAACTTTAGAGCGGATGGTTCATCAAGATTTGCAAAAGAAAACCGTTTCGGCTACTTCCCTTCAGTTTCTGCTGGTTGGAGAATTTCCGGTGAGAATTTCATGAAAGAAAG
>SEDB01000680.1 GCA_004210715.1 Pedobacter sp. | reverse complement strand
AATTCATGTGTTGCGTATCGTCCAGGAGATGATCTGCTCATTCGAACTTTTAAATTCCCTGCCGGAACATTAGGAATTTCCATCGCAATTTCTGCTTCGTGATGGATGGCATTTGGAAAAGAAACCACATATCGGATCTCGTTTTGAGCAATAGCACTAAACGATAAGGCACTAAATATTACAGCGACTAAAAATTTCTTCATAAAAAAGGATTTGATGGGCTAATTTAACAAGAATGTAACAGGATGTATAAAAATGTATGAGGTAAGATGTAAAATGGTTGATGGATTACATTGAAATCTCCTATGATCTATTCCGTATTTCAATTCCCTATTCTCTGTTTCCAATTCTCTACTTCAAGCAATAATTCCTTTTCCATCATACTTCTTCCATTATTCCTTGTCCCAATCATATTTTTCCAGATCGCGGTAAGCTTTGCCTTTTATAATTTCTTTTTGTTTGGATGATTCTGCATCAACCCGGGTTTCATGGATATTATCGGCAACTTCGAAATGAAAATCTTTATCTTTTTGAGATTGATAAATCGAAATTTCATCAGTATCAGCAGTAGCAAAATCGTAAGGACCGCGAGCGCTCATCAGCTTCACGAAAACTGGCAAACATTCGAAGAAAATGAAAAGTAAACCGATAAAAGTAACAGCGATGGCTGTGTTATCATCTTTTGATCCGTGTATAATTTCTCGTTAAACAAACCATCAAATTCCTTGCGTTTATCTACAAAAACTTCTGATTTATTGATGTTAGCTTTTAACGAATCGAGCTCAGTTTCACGTTGTTTAATTTCTGCTTCTTTGCGTTTGGCATAAGGGCCATAACCCATCACACCTGATGTTTCTGTCGTTTTATTCCCGAAAATTTCGAAGTTTAGTTTTTGGCGATCGGCTTTGATCCCTTTTTCCAATGAATCTCTTGTGGCCTTTTGTTGGTTCAACCGACCAAATTCTACCTGATATTTTTTTTCAAAGGCCTTGTTCAATGTGTCGATCTTTGAGCGTTGCCCGTTCAGGTAGCTTACCTTCAAACGCTCTTTAATTTCCTTATCAAAGATCTTCAATTCAATTGGTCGCGAAATGACCATACCAATCATTATGGCCAACAAAATACGTGGCGTGGCCTGTAAAAGCTGTTTATTGGTGCTGGCACTTTTGTTAATGCTGGCCACAATGTACCTATCCATATTAAAAATGGCAGCTCCCCATAAAAAGCCAAAAACGATGGCGAAAATTATCGCTAAATCATCCCCTTTAAAAACAAAATACATGGCATAGCCACCAGAAAGGGCGGCAAATAAACCTGTAAAAAAGATGGTGGCACCAATGCCGGTATATTTATTTTGTTCTGTAGGATACTTTTCCAGTGTTGGGATGTGTGCGCCAGAACAAAACCAGAAGAAACGGTTCAGTTTGTTCATTGTAACTATTTATAATTAAACGCCTAAGGGATGTAGTTGTTACAGTTTTGATTAAAATTTATGGCATTTTTTTGATGTTGGGTGTAGATTTGAATTTCCTATATTTGCATAAACACAAAAAATCAAAATGAAAGAGATATCGGTACAAGAACTAAAAGAGAAAATCGACAATAAAGAAGATTTTCAATTAATCGATGTTCGTGAAACATTCGAATACGAGGTTTCTAACCTTGATGGAGAAAATATTCCATTGGGTGGAATTTTAATTGAGGCTGATAAGGTTTCTAAAGATAAGCCAGTAATTGTTCAATGCCGTAGCGGTAAAAGAAGTGCTGCAGCAGTAATGCAATTAGAAGCACAATACGGTTACGATAATTTATA
>SEDB01000679.1 GCA_004210715.1 Pedobacter sp. | reverse complement strand
TACCTCCATTTTAATGCTGCGGCAATGATGGATGCGGCTAAAGGTTACGAAACGCATTTAGATGAAGGTGGTAAAATGATGATCACACTTGCTGGTGCAATGAGTACTGCAGAATTGGGAATTTCACTTGCAGAAATGATCCGTCAGGATAAAGTGGCGATTATTTCTTGTACAGGTGCTAACCTTGAAGAAGATATAATGAATCTGGTTGCGCACTCACATTATAAACGTGTGCCCAACTACCGCGATTTAAGTCCGCAGGATGAGTGGGATTTGTTGGAAAACCATTACAACCGTGTTACGGATACTTGTATTCCTGAAGAGGAGGCTTTCCGTCGTTTGCAAAAACACATCCAAAAAATCTGGATGGACGCAGAAAAGGCTGGCGAGCGTTATTTTCCACATGAGTTTATGTACAAAATGCTTTTAAGTGGCGACTTGGAGCAGTACTATGAAATTGATCCAAAAAATTCATGGATGTTGGCTGCGGCTGAAAAGAACTTGCCAATTGTGGTTCCTGGATGGGAAGATTCGACAATGGGAAATATTTTCGCCTCTTACGTGATGAAAAATGAACTTACTGCAACTACTGTAAAAGGTGGTATTGAATATATGGGCTGGTTGGCTGATTGGTATATTGCAAACAGTGGTGGTAAAGGAATAGGTTTCTTCCAGATTGGTGGTGGTATCGCCGGCGATTTTCCAATATGTGTGGTTCCGATGTTGTATCAGGATATGGAAATGGAAAATATTCCGTTCTGGAGCTACTTCTGTCAGATATCAGATTCAACTACTTCTTATGGTTCTTATTCAGGAGCAGTACCAAATGAAAAAATTACCTGGGGCAAATTAGATATTCACACACCTAAATTTATTGTGGAAAGTGATGCAACAATTGTAGCACCGCTGATGTTTGCCTGGATATTAAAACAATAATTATAAAACCTAGTAAAACCAAATTGGTTTTCTTATGCCCATTGGAGATAATCTTCGAAAATGGGCATTTTTGTTACCTGGCGAGCTTGAAACGGCATTTGTTTAGAATGATTATAAATTGTATTTCACGTCAGTATTATGTCATGGGATTTATTAATAAGTTATACTTTTGTTCAAGTTTTGATGGGG
>SEDB01000678.1 GCA_004210715.1 Pedobacter sp. | reverse complement strand
TGAACAAACGAACCTGCAACATTTTCTGCAATTTCATTGGTGGCCTCATTCAATTTATATTTTACATTCTCCCAGGTATAGGGCGAAACGGAAATCACGGTTCGTTCCTCGGGAAGTTCGATTTCGATTACATCTTTTTCAATGTGATGCACAACACCGATTTTTCCGTTATAATAACGTTTTTCGGCAGTCATATCATTTTTGATAAACATGACCTGCGCCCCAACTTTAAGCTCTAAACTTTTTTCATTTGGATAGGCATACTCATTAAATTCTCCAGTAACCTTACCATCAAAAAAGTACGATTTGGTTTTTAATTGTGTCAATCGCTCACGATTAATGGCGTCAGCTTTATTGTTGTGGGTAGTTAAAGTGATGTAATTTTCATCAGCCGAAGGCCTAAAATCTTGCTTAAAATGTTGCTTTAATAAAATTGTATCTTCAGGTGTAATTTTATTATTTCTTAAATTATTCAGCAAGTCAATAAATACAGCATCATCCTGACGGTAAATTTTATCAAGCTCAATATAAACAGGAGGATTGTTTTGCAAAGCCAAAGCATCGAAGAAATAAATGCTCTTGTAAAAGCCAGCCATTACACGCCATTCATCGTTTTTTACCACTGGTGGCAACTGGTGCAAATCGCCAATAAACAATAGCTGAACGCCTCCAAAAGGCACATTTCGATTTCTACGAATATAACGCAGCGAAAAATCAATTGCATCAAGCATGTCGGCTCGGAGCATACTCACTTCATCAATAACCAGCAGTTCAAGCTCCTGAATCATTCGCCTTTTATTGCCCTGCATATTCAAATGCTTCACAATTGTACGCGGCGTATTAAAGTTGAAATTAATATTATGGTTCATGATGCTACTGGCTGCATCGGGAAAAAAAGCGCCAAAAGGCAATTGAAAAAGAGAGTGGATGGTAACACCAGCAGCATTAATCGCCGCAATTCCGGTTGGCGCACAAATCATGGCTTTCTTATGTGTAAGCTGAATTAATTTTCGCAAAAAAGTGGTTTTACCTGTTCCCGCTTTTCCGGTTAAGAAAACATGTTTTGAGGTATAATTAACAAACTTCGCCGCAATTTCTGCGGCCATAGAAGTTTCTTCTAGTTGTGGCAT
>SEDB01000677.1 GCA_004210715.1 Pedobacter sp. | reverse complement strand
ATTATTTCTGTGCTTTTTGCATTGCCATCATTGCTTTCTGTAAGAAAGATTTCTCCGCTAAACGCCATTCGCTTATCATTCGAGAAATCTGGAAGCAAGTTTGATCCCTTAACCTGGCTGGTTTATATTCTGATGGCAGCCTTTGTAGTGGGTTTTACACATTTACAAATGAAAACCTGGGTACAAACGCTGGCTTTTACCGTTAGTATTGGTATTGCCTTTCTGCTGCTGATCATTCTATCTAAACTATTAATGTTTTTGGTTAAGGTTTTATTACCCAAATCATCAAGTTACTTATGGCGTCAGGGTTTTGCCAATCTTTACCGGCCAAATAATCAAACCTTAATGCTTACTGTTTCCATTGGTTTGTCGACATTATTTATTGGTACATTGTTTTTTGTGCAAGGGATTTTGATGAGCAGGGTTACATTATCATCTGGCAGCAACCAACCCAACATGGTGATGTTTGATATCCAGAAAACGCAGAAGGTGCGAATTGATAGCTTAACCAAAGCTTTCAAATTACCATTAATGAATCAGGTGCCAGTAATTACAATGCGCATCGAAGAAATTAATGGCAAAAAGGCAAGTGTAGATACCAATAATCGCAGGGCTTATCGAAATGAGATCAGGGCTACTTATCAGGATTCGTTAACCGCAGCCGAAAAGATTGTCGATGGAAAATGGATAGGAAAGATCAAACCGGAGGAGACCGTTTACATTTCTTTGGATCAGCGTTACGCCGATCAGATTAATGTGGGTTTGAATGATAAAATCCTTTTCAATGTTCAGGGCATGATGATCCCCACGGTTGTTGGAAGTTTACGCGAAGTAAACTGGAGCCGAATGCAAACCAATTTCCGTGTCGTTTTTCCTGCTGGAGTTTTAGAAGAAGCCCCACAGTTTCATGTGCTTATGACTAGGGTACCTAACAGTGAGTTATCAGCGAAATTTCAAGGCGAAGTGGTTAAAAACTTTCCTAATGTTTCTGTAGTTGATCTGGATCTGGTTCTGAAATTATTAGATGAAATACTGGATAAGATTGGTTTTGTGATCCAGTTTATGGCTGGGTTTAGCATGGTAACCGGATGGATTGTTTTGGTTTCGGCCGTGTTGACCAGCAAAAATCAA
>SEDB01000167.1 GCA_004210715.1 Pedobacter sp. | reverse complement strand
CTCCTATCGGAATCGAACCAATGACCTACTGATTACAAGTCAGTTGCTCTACCAGCTGAGCTAAGGAGGCTTTTAATTTTGTGCAATGATACGAAAAATCTTCATTTTTCATACTATTAACGTGTTTTTTAAAAACTTTTATCTTTTAAAAGAACTAACCTTTTCTTCTTGGCGTAACACCGTTTCCGAAAGGGAATGCAAATATACACACTTATATTTCACTTCAAAATAAATTTGAAAAAAAATAGCGAACATTTTTTGTTCGCTATCTCTTTATTTATGTTTTATTAGAATATACACTTAATAATCAGACGCTTCGCTTTCGGTTAAAATTGCTTTATGTTCACTTAATTTTGCACGTGTTTTTTCTTTGTGTTTCGTTATTTTTGCCTTTTTCTGTATAAAGTCTAACAACTTACTATCTGCACTGAAGTGGATTGATTGAACTCCGATTTTCATTTTTCCTCCTTTTTTTACGCCTTTGGATGGGCTTGTTTATAAATTGTTTTTAATCTTTCGATTGAATTGTGGGTGTAAACTTGGGTTGCAGCCAAACTGGCGTGGCCCAAAAGTTCTTTGATGGCATTTAAATCTGCGCCTGCATTCAACAGGGAAGTCGCATAACTATGCCGCAATACATGTGGGCTTTTCTTTTCATTGGTTGATATGTGGTTTAGGTATGAGGTTACAATACGGTATATTAATTTTGGATATGCCGCTGTTCCTTTATTGGTAACGATTAAGTTAGGTAAATTGTTACTAAAATCCTGCAACTTTTTTTGCTCAATATAACTAGTTACCTGATTGATAAGCTGTTTATTTATCGGAATAATTCTTTCCTTATTTCTTTTACCCAAAACTTTTATGGTTCCCGAATAAATATCTATATCAGCATCTTTTAATTGAATAAGCTCTGCCAAACGCATACCCGTGCCAAACAACAGTTCTATTACAACATGATCGCGGAGAGATTCAAAACCATCATGAAAATAGTGGTCAGAATCCAATAATAAATCCATTTTTTGTGAATCAACAAATACCGGAAGGCGTTTCGGCACTTTAGGTGCTTTAATTAAAACGGTGGGATTGTGATCAACCTTTTCCTCACGCATTAAAAACTTATATAAACTTCTTAATGCTGATATTTTTCTGTTAATGGTATTCTCTGATGTTTTCCTCTCCATCAATTCAACCATGTAACTGCGAATATGGGCGTGCTTAACTTCAGGAAAATCTAATTCGAATGTTTGGTTGATGTACTCTGCAAACTGATCCAAATCTGTTTGATAAGATGTTACGGTATGCGGAGAATAGCGCTTCTCGTGAGTTAAATAGGTTATAAAGCTTTTTAGCAACATTCAATATCTCCCCTTAGGTATATATATGAAGTTACAAATTGTTTTGATATAAAGAAATCATTAATAAATTGTTTAATGTAAAGATTTCGATGTGGCGTAAAACAAAAAAGTCCCGATCTAAGATCGAGACTTTAATTGTTTATATCGTGAACAACTATGAAGTTGTATCTTGATTCATATTCTGAATGTAAACAGCATGTTTAATTTCAGTACGGCGAGCAACGGATTTTTTCTCGTATGCTTGGCGACTACGTAGTTCTCTCAATACACCAGTTTTTTCAAACTTTTTCTTGAAACGTTTAAGGGCTTTATCTAATGATTCGCCGTCTTTAATGTTGATAATGATCATAACGCTGAAATACCTCCTCTCGTGGTTTTTTAATTTTACCCTTTTATCGGGGCTGCAAATGTAAGTAAATATTTGAAAATGAGAAAGATTTTTGAAAACTAAATTTTATTGAACAATAAATTGATTTATAATGATCTTTATTTACTTTTAGCTATACATTATATATATGACAACTGGTAAAAAAGTAATCTCCATCATCGCCGTTCTAGTGATCCTGTTATTGGCAGTTATTTGCTATTACCGCTACTTTTTCGTTTTTGGCGAAGGGGTTAAAGCAGGCGAACTAAATTACGTGGTAAAGAAAGGTTATATTTTTAAAACTTACGAAGGAAAAATTATTCAGAGCGGCATTAGATCAAGAACAACAGGAAGTGTACAAAGCAATGAATTTGAATTTTCCATATCCAACAAAGATATTGCGGAGAAAATGATGGCCAACAGCGGTAAGTTTTACGAACTGCACTATAAAGAATATAAAAACGCTTTACCATGGCGTGGTTTCAGTGTTTATGTTGTAGACAGTATCTTGACAGCGAAGTAATAACTTAGGGTTTAGGGGAAATTACTATTCTCGAAAATAGTTTTCAAACCTCAATCCTAATTTTTTACCTGCTAATCTTTCTTTGGCACCTTGGCTCCTTCTTTCTTTGCTTCTGATAAACCTATTGCTACCGCCTGCTTTTTGGAGGTTACCTTTTTTCCAGAACCGGTTTTAAGTTTTCCTTCTTTCATTTCATGCATGGTTTCCTCCACCTTTTCCCCTGCTTTTTTTGAATACTTTGCCATATTGTTAGTCTTTAGTCTTTAGTCTTTAGTCTTTAGTCTTTAGTCAAAACATCGTGGAATAATAGTTGGTTTGAAAATTTAGTCAAAAAAAATCCGGAGGTATTAAACCGTCCGGATTACTCATAATATATTTGGTTTGTTGTTTCTGATTAACTTTCGCTCGGGCCTTTCGGCTTTTAGCTTAATTTAATATTTCCCTGGCAATTACAATCTTTTGTATTTCTGAAGTGCCCTCTCCTATTGTACACAATTTGCTATCGCGATAGAATTTTTCTACAGGAAAGTCTTTGGTATAACCATAACCTCCAAATATTTGCACCGCTTCAGTAGCAACTTTTACCGAAACCTCTGAGGCAAAATATTTCGCCATGGCTGATTCTTTCGTCATCGGCAAGTGCCTGTTCTTTAAATCGGCAGCCTGACGGATCAACAACTCTGCTGCTTCAATTTCTGTGGCCATATCAGCCAGCTTAAAACTAATAGCCTGAAAGCTCGAAATAGGCTGACCAAACTGCTGACGCTGTTTTGAATAGGAAACCGCAGCATCAAAAGCACCTTTGGCAATTCCCAATGCCAATGCGGCAATAGAAATTCTTCCGCCATCTAAAACTTTCATCGCCTGCTTAAAGCCTTCGCCAACATTGCCAAGCATATTGGCTTTTGGAACGCGACAATTATCAAAAATCATTTCAGTGGTTTCTGATGCTCGCATGCCTAACTTGTTTTCCTTTTTACCCGCTGAAAAACCTGGCGTTCCCCTTTCCACTACTATCGCAGAAATTCCTTTAGAACTTCCCTGCTCTCCCGTTCTTACCATTACCACAGCGATATCGCCACTTTTACCATGAGTGATCCAGTTTTTGGCACCATTGATAATATAATCATCACCATCCTCAACAGCTGTAGTCATCATTCTCAAAGCATCTGAACCGGTATTGGCTTCAGTTAAACCCCATGCACCAATCCATTCTGCAGTTGCCAATTTCGGCAGCCATTTTTGTTTTTGTTCTTCATTCGCGAAAGCCAAAATATGACCTGTACATAATGAGTTATGAGCCGCCAATGATAACCCTATTGATCCACAAACCCGTGCCACTTCTACAATAACATCAACATACTCCTGATAACCTAAACCGGAACCCCCATACTCTTCAGGAACTAAAACACCCATTAAGCCTAATTCCCCCAATTGTTTAAACAATTCTACAGGGAAATGCTGCGCCTCATCCCAGTCCATGATATTCGGACGAATGTTTTTTTCAGCAAAATCGCGAACCATCGCTTTTACACTCTGCTGTGTTTCTGTTTCTGAAAAATTAAAGCTTACGCTCATTAAGTTTATATTTTAAGTTAGTATCGGCAATTATAAAGAATTATTTCATAGTTATTTACCACCAAATATTTGCATAATTATAGAATGAAATGGTATTCGGTTCAATTAGTTTATCGATTTATAATAGACCACAGAAATTGAATAGAGAAAGATTTTATTATTTTTTTTAAAAAAATCTACACTTCAATTCCGAAATGTGTTCAATTCATAATAATATGCTCAACCACTTCGAATATTAAAAGGCTATATATGGCGTAATCTGATCAATTATCTGTTGGTTCAGAATAACAATCTTTTTCAAATCAGCAGGACTGGTATAATTGCCATGCTGTTTTCTATATTGAATAATGGCATTAATTTGTTTGTAACTAAGGTAGGGGTTGCTTTTCAAATCATTAAACTGAGCTGTATTTAGGTTAACAATTCTCAAAGGAATATGACTCAAAGCAACTTGGCCTTTGATTTCATTGTATTTAGCAGAGTTCAAACCATATACCTCCAACAATTGCTCTTTTTTGAAAAAGCCTCCTAACCGTTCTCTATATTTTAAAATTCGATTAGCAAAAGGGCCACCAACTCCTTTAATTTCATCAAGCTGAGCGGAATCTGCTGTATTGATATCTACAACTACTGGTGCTTTTTTAACATATTCCCTCCTTTCGTAAAAAAAATCTTCTTTTTTGAAACCGCCAGCCTGATCTTCTATCCTCACATAAGGATATAGCTTTTTATACATTTCGGGCGAAATGGTATACATCTTCTCCAGATCCTCTGCTTTTTAAAACTTTCCTACCTTATTGGTATAATTCACAATGGATTGAGCTTGCTTTGCTGACAAACCTAATTTTTGCCAGCCTGTAGCATCTAATTTATTCGGATCGAAGTTGAAAAGTTCGATCGCTTTCTTCGAAGTAGTATTTTCAATCCTATCCCTTGTATCATAAAAATTCTCCTGATCAGTGATTGCTATTTTTTGGATTCTGGCTAAAAGATTGGGATCATCTTTTTCAATCACAAGGAAATGATTATATATAACAGGTGTAACTTTTAGAAGAACAATAATGAATATTAAATTCAACAAACCATTGAATTCACCCTTGCTGAAACCGAAATGTTTGTTGAGCCAAATTCTCATGTGCGATATGACGTGTGTATTATAAATATAAATCTTATTTTTGGGATTGCAAAACTCTCGGGTTTTGGCTATCAACAATCTAAGAATTACTATATGAAGATCATAACTACCTCTGAGTTTGCGAAAGCAACCAAGATAGATAAACTTGGTGTGCCAGGTTTGGCAGGCTTGATGATGGAGCTCATGAAACTGAATGACATCAACGATGTTTTCGCTCAAAATCAACACTTTAAAGGCTTAGAGTTTGTAGATAAAATATTGGAAACCATCGGAGTTTCCATCGAATTTGATGATCATGATTTAAAAAGCATACCCAAAACAGGTCCATTTATTGCGATTGCCAATCACCCTTACGGTGGAGTTGAAGGCTTAGCGCTGGTTAAACTTTTGTGTACTGTTCGTCCTGATGCTAAAGTAATGGTAAATTTCATCCTGAAAAAAATCCCTAATCTGGATGAATTTTTCGTAGCCGTAAATCCATTTGAAAATGTCCAGCATTCTTCAAGCATCAGTGGTTTGAAAATGACCTTTGATTTACTAAGAAATGGAACACCAATTGGGATCTTCCCGGCAGGCGAGGTTTCTACCTTTAAGTTAGATGCACAACAGGTTACCGATAGAATGTGGCATCCGGTAGTGGGTAAGTTGATTGCAAAAGCCAAAGTGCCTGTAATTCCAATTTATTTCCATGGCAACAACGGGGTTTTATTTAATATTTTAAGTTTCATTCACCCTACTTTACGCACTGCAAAACTTCCTTCAGAATTTTTAAACAAACAGGGATTAACCATAAAGGTTAGAATTGGAAAAGCAATTGCCCCATCAGAAGTATCGCACATGAACAGCAGCAATAAGCTGATGGACTTTTTACGTGCCCGTACTTATGCGCTAGGCGTTGGTTTAGATGAAGAAAAAAGGTTATTCAATCCACT
>SEDB01000676.1 GCA_004210715.1 Pedobacter sp. | reverse complement strand
TATTGGGCAAAAGCTGAACCAGCTGAGAGAATTAATGCTGATGAAAATAGCAGATTTAATAAGTTCTTTTTCATTTGTGTTTTGCTCGTAAAGAAAACTAAGATTTACCAGGAAAAATTAACTGTGAAGAATTTCAAAAAGTTAATTTACAAATTACGGCTCATTCTTTAGTATTTCTTGGTTATAAGTTTTGGTTAGAAAGTATATTATTTCAATAAATAAAGGCTTCTGAAAATGATAAAATATAGCATTTTCTCTATATCATATATCATTTTATCATAAAGTAAATAGACTTATTTTAAATCAATCTGCTTTTAGAAGCTGCGATACAAGATAGAAATAAATTTCATATATAAATGTAACATTCTTAAATGAAAAAAGGAAGCAATCGCTGCTCCCTTTTTTTCAAACCAAATATATATAAAATTGTGGCGGTGCAAACCGCCGAGAAAAGCATTTTATCGTTGCACTTTGATGCTCACGTTAATGAATGGTCTCTTCTGCAAATCAGAAGTTACTGCATTAATATATAACATTCCATATTTACCTTCCGGTGTAAGGAAAAACACGGCATTTCCTGCTGCCAATCCATTGGCCGGCGTAGTCTGCGTAGTTTCATTAAAAGTTATTGCTCTTGCTTTTGCTAATGTCTCAATAGAAGAACCAGAAATTGCCGTGGTAAGGAAAGCATTCGCTTGTCCGGTTACTGGCTGGCTGAATTTAGTTGTTCTTTTTGGACTAAAGCCGCTGATATCGTAAACAGTTAATGGATTAGTAGCCACACTTGGAGAATATAAATTGACTACCCAGGTTGGCGTTTGAACTGTAGAATTAGCGCCTGGTTTTCTGTAAATACCAAAATCTATTTTTCCAGCATTAGTTGCCGCATTGGTATAACTGAAAGTAGTAGCATCAGTAACAGAAAAGAAGCTTGGTAGGATTTTAGCTACAGTATCTGGTAAATAAATATCTCTGTTTGCATAAATCATAAAACTAGGATTAACCTCAACCGTCACTTTTTTGTAACCATCACCAATATAAACTCCTTTTTCATTAAGCGCACAAATGCGATAACTTTGTTTTCCATCACGAAGTGCAGCTGCAGGAAAGGCAGAATTTGGTAATTTAATAAT
>SEDB01000675.1 GCA_004210715.1 Pedobacter sp. | reverse complement strand
AAACGTTGAACACGACGAGCTCTTGATACCACTAATTTATCTTCTTCAGATAATTCGTCCATACCTAAAATCGCGATGATATCTTGTAATTCTTTATAACGTTGTAAAGTTTCTTTAACACGTTGTGCAGTGTTATAGTGCTCATCACCTAAAACAGCAGGAGAAAGGATACGTGAAGTAGAGTCCAATGGATCTACCGCTGGATAAATACCTAACTCAGCAATTTTACGGGAAAGTACTGTAGTTGCATCTAAGTGGGCGAAAGTTGTAGCCGGAGCCGGGTCAGTTAAATCATCCGCAGGTACATATACCGCTTGTACTGATGTAATTGAACCACGTTTAGTTGAAGTAATACGCTCTTGCATTAAACCCATTTCAGTTGCCAATGTTGGTTGGTAACCTACTGCAGATGGCATACGACCTAATAAAGCCGATACCTCAGAACCTGCCTGCGTAAAACGGAAGATGTTATCAACGAAGAAAAGGATATCTTTTCCAGCGCCTTCACCATCACCATCACGGAAATATTCTGCAACTGTTAATCCTGATAATGCTACACGAGCACGTGCACCAGGAGGCTCGTTCATTTGACCGAAAACCAATGTTGCTTTTGATTCTTTTAATTTTTCAGTATCAACTGATTTTAAATCCCATCCACCTTTTTCCATTGAGTGTAAGAATTCATCACCATAGTTGATTACGCCTGATTCGATAAACTCACGAAGTAAATCGTTACCTTCACGAGTACGCTCACCCACACCTGCGAACACTGATAAACCAGCATAAGCTTTAGCGATGTTGTTCACCAACTCCATGATTAATACAGTTTTACCTACACCAGCACCACCGAACAAACCGATTTTACCACCTTTTGCATATGGCTCTAATAAATCGATTACTTTAATACCTGTAAAAAGTACTTCAGTTTCAGTTGATAAATCTTCGAACTTAGGAGGAGTAGCGTGAATTGGGCGACCGTCAGCTTTATCTACTGCAGTGATTCCGTCAATTGCGTCACCTACTACGTTAAATAAACGACCTTTAATTTGGTCGCCAACTGGCATTTTAATCGCTGAACCAGTATCCAGTACCTTCATTCCACGAACTAAACCATCAGTAGAATCCATAGAGAT
>SEDB01000674.1 GCA_004210715.1 Pedobacter sp. | reverse complement strand
TGCCCAATCTGCCATGTATTCAGGGTCGTTGTAAGGATAGGTATCTAAACGTAAACCGTCAATTCCAGCATATTCAATCCACCAGATGTGGTTTTGTGTAAGGTAATTTTGAACGTAAGGATTTTGTTGATCAAGATCCGGCATAGAGGGCACGAACCATCCATCCAGCATCTTTTTACGATCGGCAGCAGATGCATGTGTATCCATAACCGTTTGATCACGGTAACTGGTTTGCGTATATTTTGGCCATTGATGAACCCAGTTTTTCATTGGTAAATCTTTAAAAAACCAATGTCCGGTACCAATGTGGTTGTGCACAATATCTTTTATAATCTTCATGCCTTTGGCATGTGCAGTTTCAACGTATTTTTTAAAAAGCTCGTTAGTTCCATAACGTGGATCAATTTTATAATGATCTGTAGCGGCGTAACCATGATAGGAAGCTTTTTCCATATCATTTTCGATTTCAGGAGTCATCCAAACAGTAGTGATTCCTAAATCTTTAAGGTAATCCAAATGATTGATCACGCCTTGAATGTCTCCGCCATGACGATAGTACATGCTATCGCGATTAAGTGCTGTTTCGGCTAATCCCTTTACAACATCATTGCTTTTATCGCCGTTTGAAAAGCGATCTGGCATCAATAAATAAATAAAATCTCTTTGCGTTACACCTTGAATTCTACCTGCGGTTTTATCGCGGTTCTTTAATTCGTAGCTATAACTAAATATTTTTTTCCCTTTAACAGTAAAGTTAATCGGGAAGGTTCCCGCCTTTACTGATGAAGAAAGTTCTAAATCCAGAAATAAATAATTAGGATTTTCAACTTTGTTAACTTTTACCAGTTTAACACCTGGATAAGATAGGGTTACATTACTTGTGGCAATGTTTTCGCCATGAACAAGCAATTGTAATTTTGGGTTGTGCATTCCGGCGAACCAAAACATCGGTTCGATGCGCTCTAGTTTTTGAGCGAAGGCATTAATACTAAAAGAAAGTACTACTAAAGAAATTAAAAATGAATTCTTTGCGAAACGCAAAGTGTTAGTCTGAGCATTTAATGTTAGCGAACGAGGTAATATGTTGAGGGATCTGATCATGCTGAAACTTTATAGATTAAAAAGCCCCGTAG
>SEDB01000166.1 GCA_004210715.1 Pedobacter sp. | reverse complement strand
CAGTGGATATTACTGGCTTGCAACTTGTAAAAGATGCGCAAAGAATTAATGTTGATACGATTTCTGTAAGAGCAAAAACTACTGCTACTGAAAATGAGTTGACATTAAAATCAGAGATTTTGTCTGCAAAAATCGATGGAAAATATCAGTTGACTAAAGTTGGCAGTGCAATCATCAATGAGATCAATAAATACTATGCGTTTGGTACAGTAACCAAAATTCCAGACCAAAGAATGCGGTTTGCTGTACAAATTTACGATTCAAAACTACTGAAACAGTTTGTACCAGAACTGACCGTTTTCAAACAGTCGCAGTTTTACGGATTAATCGATACTCAAAAAGACAGTTTACAAATCAAAGGAAACTTTCCACAAGTAGTTTATGGCGATTTCAAGGTAGACACGACAGTTTTAAATATCAATAATGACAACAATAAACTGGCCTATGCGCTAACAGTAAAAAGCTTGCAAAGTCCATCTGTGGCATTGTTTAATACTGAAGTAAGTGGTGATGCGGCAAATAATAACTTGGGTGTAAACATCTTTCTTCGTGATAGACTAAAAAAGGATAAATACGTAATCGGCGGAACTTTCCAGTCTATTAATAAAGACTATAAATTTAGCTTAGATCCTCAAAAATTATTATTAGATTATCAAAAATGGGTCGTTTCGCAAGATAACTATATCCAATTTGGGGCATCAGGAATATTGGTTAATCAGTTCCAGATTAGCAACAGCGGTCAGTCTTTATCGATCAACAGTAATCCAACCCAACCAAATGCGCCATTAACAGTAGATTTTAAAGATTTCCAATTGGAAACCTTAACTAAGTTTGCCGAAACCGACACCACTCTGGTTGGTGGCCGCTTAAATGGAACAGCTAATGTGAAGGATTTGGCTAGTACACCAAAATTCGAAGCCAACCTAACCATCGACCAATTGCGTTATCAAAAAGATGAATTGGGAACTTTACGTGTAGCGGTTAACAACAATACTCAGAATGCCTTTGAAGTGAATGTGGCTTTATCAGGTGTACATGAGTTAAGAGTGAATGGATTTTACTATACCGCACCTCAGAGCGCCTTGGATTTAACGGTAAATATTGATAAAATCGAGATGAAGAACATCGAAAGTTTATCACAAGGACAACTGAAAAACGGAACCGGAACGTTAACCGGAGCACTTTCGGTAAAAGGGGCTTTAACGGCACCGAAAATTTTGGGCGATTTAACCTTTAACAACGCAGGTATTAATGTGGCTTATGTAAACTCATATTTCCGCATGCCGAACGAAAAAATATCGTTTACCAATGAAGGAATTGCTTTTAACAATTTCACCATGCTTGATTCATTGAATCAAAAGGCAACAATTAATGGTAAGGTTTATACCACCGATTTCAAAAATTACCGCTTTGGTTTAGATGTGAGGATGAATAATTTCAGGGCAATTAATTCAACCGCTGCAGATAATGAAATGATTTACGGAACGGTTTTCTTAACCAGCGATATTAAAGTGCGTGGAGATTTGAATCAGCCTGATGTAAATATGAACATCACAGTGAATAAAGGAACCAAATTCTTCTTCGCCTTGCCTGCAAATGATCCTTCTATTATCGATCAGGAGGGAATTGTTCAATTTATAGATGCTGATGCACCTCCGTTTAATGGACAAAAGGCACTGAAGGTGGATAGCATTAGTAAAGCGCCAATAAAAGGTTTAAATTTAGTAGCTGCAGTAAAAATTGATCCTGAAGCGGAAATAAATGTGGTTGTTGACCCTTCTACGGGTGATAACTTGAATGTACGAGGTGACGCCGATCTGAACGTTACGATGGATCCTTCTGGAAAAATCAGCATGACTGGTCGATATGAAATCGTGGACGGATCATATAATTTAACCTTAGCAGTTGTTAAAAAACAATTCAAATTGGTTAAGGGCAGCAACATTGTATGGACCGGTGAGCCGACCTCAGCGAACGCCAACATAACAGCATTATATGAAGTGAATGCTGCACCAATTGATTTGTTAAACCAACCTGATAACTACGAAGCTAAGACCAAACTGCCTTTTCAGGTTTATTTGATGCTTAAAGGAGAACTGTTAAAACCAGTCATTTCATTTAAGATAGATTTACCGGAGAACGAACGGAATGCTTTAGGTGGGCAGGTAAACACAAAATTGATCAATATAAACCGTGATGAAAGTGAGCTTAATAAACAGGTATTTGCTTTGCTTGCATTAAACAGGTTTATCGCCAATAATCCATTCCAAAGTTTAGCTGGTGGCGGAGGTGGCGTTTCCACACTTGCAAGATCGAGCGTGAGCAAATTGCTTTCCGAACAGTTAAACAATCTGGCTTCTGATTTAATTCAGGGAGTAGAACTGAACTTTGGCGTTAATTCTTCAGAAGATTATTCTACCGGATCTCTTCAACAAAAAACAGATTTAGAAGTTGGTTTATCAAAAAAACTATTAAATGATCGATTAACAGTTACGGTTGGAAGTTCATTTGCACTGGAAGGTCCACAGGCACCAGGAGAAAAATCGACAGACATTGCCGGAAACGTCAATGTAGAATATGCCCTTTCTGCTGATGGACGATATCGATTACGAGCTTATAGACGCAACCAAAACGATGTAATTGTTCAAGGCCAGATTATTGAAACAGGTTTAGGATTTACCTTAGTTGTAGATTACAACAAATTCAGAGAAATTTTCCAAAAGAAACGAAACAGAAGAACAAGAAACATTGAACAGAAAGCACAAGATGAGAAAACTAATTAGACCTATTTTATTTGTATTGGCCTGTTTAGTTTACGCGGGCTGTAGCAGTACAAAATCCCTAAAGCCTGGCCAGATTTTATATACAGGAGCAGATATTATCATTAATCCTGATTCTTCGGGAAAAATTGATGATGAGAAACAAGTTAAGGCAGACCTGAAAACCAAAACCAGACCTCGCCCCAACAATAAATTGAAACTTGCTATTTATAACTTTGCCGGTGAGCCAAAAAAACCAAAAGGTTTAAGAAACTGGATCAGAAAAAAAGGTGAACCACCTGTGTTGCTAAGTGAGGTTAAATTAAAATACAATAATGACGTGTTAACCAGCTATTTATTAAGTGAAGGTTATCTTCAGGCAACTGTTACAGGCGATACTGTAGTGAAAGATAAAAAAGGTAAGGCAATTTATACTGCGGTTACTGGCGATAGATATAAAATCAATCAAATTACTTTCCCGCCGGATTCGGGTGTACTAACCAAAATTATTAATGCCAATAAAGATAAATCACTATTAAAAGTTGGCGATTATTATGATTTGGATGTATATAAAAATGAGCGGATTAGAATTGATAATGATTTAAAAGAGAACGGATATTTTTACTTCAGTCCTGATTATTTGATTATGCAGGTGGATAGTACGATTGGCAAAAATTTGGTCAATATTACAGTGAAGGTTAAAGATATAGCGCCTGATGCTGGATTGAAACCTTATACGATTAAAAATGTCAATATCTATCCAAATTATTCGCTCCGCAGAGATAGTACGCTTCGTCGGTTAAAGCCTTTGCAATATCACGATTTCAATATCTACGATGATCGAAACACTTTCAAACCGAGGCTTTTCGATCGGTTGGTTTTCTTCCAAAAAGGAGAAGTTTATAACCGTAGAGATCATAACCAGTCTTTGAATCGAATGGTAAATGTGGGTGCTTTTCAAGATGTAAGAGCAGAATTTCTACCATTAGATAGTTTCAAAAACAATCAACTGGATTTAAATATCTACTTAACTCCACTGAAGAAAAATTCCCTTACATTTTCGGTTACAGGAACCAGTAAATCAAACAACTTTGTTGGTTCGGAAGTTAAGGTTACGCAAACCACCAGAAACCTTTTTAGAGGTGCTGAGCAGCTGGATGTAAGCGTGAGTGGTGGTTTTGAAACTCAAACAAGAGGTACTTCATTGGGTAGAAATTCGCTTTCTTTAACCACAGAGGCTAAATTAACCTTCCCTCGCTTTATCGTTCCTTTCTACAAACCGAACAGTACTACGGCATTTATCCCTAAAACCATTGCTTCGTTGTCATACCAAATGTTAAATCGTGGTTCGGAATATACCCTGCATGCTTTCAAAGGAGAGTTTGGTTATAACTTTAAAGAAAACCAGTACAAAGAACATAATTTTAACACCTGGGCCAATCGATTGAATGTTGGTTATGGTTTTGCTTACGGAAATAGCACCTCATTACCATTTGTAAGACAGTTTTTTGCTGGAGGAAGTAACGACATCAGGGCATTTCCAGCAAGAACATTAGGTCCTGGAACTTATAAAGTACCAGATGATGCAATTTTTGCTGATCAGGGTGGTGATATCAAATTGATGTTGAATTCAGAATTAAGGTTCAAAATAGTAAGTATTTTATATGGTGCTTTGTTTGTAGACGCTGGTAATGTTTGGTTACGTAAAGAAGATACCGGAATCCCGGGAACTACTAATAACGGCAGACCCGGCTCAGAGTTTAAACTTAAAAACGCACTTAGCGAATTAGCTGTTGGTACGGGTGCAGGAGTACGAGTAGATGCCAGCATTTTCGTGGTAAGATTAGATGTGGCATTTCCAGTTCGTAAACCTTACCTTGCTGAAGGACAGCGTTGGGTTTTCGATGATATTGCCTTTGGAAACAAGGACTGGAGAAGACAAAACTTAATATTTAACATTGGGATAGGTTATCCTTTTTAATACATAGAATGAAGTTAATCACTAAAATCAAACAATTTTTCATTGCATTATACCACCTTTTCATTGCTGCAGGTAAAGGATTTGTAGAAGATAGAATTACAAAATTAAGTGCTTCACTAGCTTACTACACCATTTTTTCACTTACACCATTAATTATAATTGTTCTATCTGCAGCTACCATTTTTCTAGGAGATAAGAGCAATACAAATACCCGCAGCAAATTTTTCGCACAAATAACCGATATGGTTGGGCCGGATGCAGCCGCTCAAATACAAGGCTTTGTAGAACATTCAACAAAATCCGGTCAATCAACTATTGGTTTAATTATTGGTATTGCTACATTGATCGTGGGTTCTACCGCGATTTTCATAGAAATTCAGGATAGCATCAACATGATTTGGAAGGTAAAAGCAATCCCCAAAAAAGGTTGGCTTAAAATGATTACCAATAGGCTCCTATCCTTTTCATTAATCGTATCAATGGGTTTTCTACTGTTGGTATCGTTGGTTATAAATAGTGTAGTGGTTGGCCTGGGCGATAAATTAATTTCATTATTATCCGAAACAGAAATTGACAAAGTTGTGCCTGTGGCTGACGATACAATGGCTTTGCTCATTTACATATTGAATAATGTGATTACGCTTGCAGCAGTTACTGCAGTTTTTACCGTTATTTTTAAAGTTTTACCTGATGTAGTAATCAAATGGAAATCTGCCATTATTGGTGCGCTGTTTACTGCAGTGCTTTTTAGTTTAGGTAAATATTTAATTGGTATTTATATCGAAAAAGGAAATCCTGGATCTGCGTTTGGAGCCGCTAGTTCAATCATTGTGATTTTGCTTTGGATTTATTACACTTCGATTATTCTATATTTTGGAGCAGAGTTTACACAAGCCTACGCTGAAAAATACGATGGAGGAATTGCACCGAGTAAATATGCCGTATTTACCAAAATCACGATAGTAGAGAAAAAAGTAACTGTATTACCGCCACAACATCCAGAAGATACAGTAAATTCACCAGAGAACAAGAATCCTTAACTTTTAGCGTAAATTTTCGGACTGAAATGTTTACTTTCTGATAAACTCAGGATTTTTTCTAATAATTCCTGTTCTAAGAAAGGTTTAAGAACCAGTTCGTTCACGCCAGATGCTCAGTATTTTTTTCGATCCTCTTGCATTACGTTTGCAGTAACACGCCGAATTTTATGCTACTTCATCAATAATTTTAGGTTCTTCCTCTACTTCATCTTTTTCTACACGCAGGTTTCTGATGATGTGCTGTTGTCGATCAGGAGTATTCTTACCCATGTAGTATTCTAACAGGCTCTTAATGGTTTGGTCTTTCAAAATTACAGGGTCAAGCCTGATATCCTTACCAATAAACAAACCAAATTCATCAGGGGAAATCTCTCCCAAACCTTTAAAACGAGTAATTTCAGGCTTATTCCCTAATTTTTCGATGGCATTTCGGCGCTCTTCATCACTATAACAATAAATGGTTTCTTTTTTATTTCGAACCCTGAATAAAGGGGTTTGTAAAATGTAAACGTGTCCTGCTTTTACCAAATCCGGGAAAAACTGAAGAAAGAAAGTCATCATAAGCAACCTGATGTGCATTCCATCCACATCGGCATCTGTAGCGATAACGATGTTATTGTAATGCAGGCCTTCTAAACCATCTTCAATATTTAAGGCGTGTTGTAGAAGGTTAAATTCCTCATTTTCATAAACCACTTTTTTAGTTAATTCATAACAGTTTAGTGGTTTACCTTTCAAACTGAAAACCGCCTGGCAATCTACATCACGAGATTTTGTAATCGAACCAGATGCAGAATCTCCCTCAGTGATAAAAAGTGTAGTTTCATAACGTTTCTCATGCGTGGAATTGAAATGAACCTTACAATCACGAAGTTTTTTATTATGCAACGATGCTTTCTTCGCTCTATCGTTAGCCAGTTTTTTAATGCCGGCAATATCTTTTCGTTCTCGCTCCGATTGATTGATCCGTTTTAAAAGCGCATCAGCAACATCAGGATTTTTGTGCAAATAATCATCTAATTCTTTCTTAACGAAATCATTGATAAACGTGGCAACTGATGGCCCTTCGGGACCCATATTTTGAGAACCTAATTTGGTTTTGGTTTGAGATTCGAAAACAGGTTCCTGAACACGAACAGAAATGGCTGCAATGATTGATGAACGTACATCTGACGCATCAAATTCTTTCTTAAAAAACTCACGAACGGTTTTTACAACCGCGGCCCTAAAAGCTGCCTGGTGTGTTCCTCCTTGCGTTGTATGTTGTCCATTAACAAAAGAATGATAATCTTCGCCATACTGTTGTCCATGTGTCATGGCAATTTCGATATCGCTACCAATCATGTGAATAATTGGGTAACGAATTTCTTCTGGCTTATTAAATTTAGACAGCAGGTCGTAAAGACCTCTCTCTGAGAAATATTTTTGGTTATTGAAGTTTACCGTTAAACCGGTATTCAGGAACACATAGTTCCACACCATGCTTTCTACAAAATCAGGAATGTAGTGGTAGTTTCTGAAAATGGTTTCATCAGGATAAAAGGTAATGGCAGTACCATTTCGCTGAGTGGTATCAATTACGGGTTGTTCCGTTACAATTTCCCCTTTCGAAAATTCAACTTTTTTAGTCTTCCCATCACGATAAGATTGCACAGTGAAACTGGTTGAAAGCGCATTTACTGCTTTCGTACCCACACCATTTAACCCAACAGATTTCTGGAATGCATTACTATCATATTTACCACCAGTATTTATCTTGCTTACACAATCTATAACTTTTCCAAGCGGAATGCCACGCCCGTAGTCACGGACATTTATTTTTTGTTCAGAAACGGTAATTTCGATGGTTTTTCCAGTACCCATCACAAACTCATCTATAGAATTATCTACAATTTCCTTTAACAAAACATAAATTCCATCGTCTTGCGCAGAGCCATCACCAAGCTTACCAATATACATACCGGGGCGTAGTCTGATGTGTTCTTTCCAGTCTAATGAGCGAATACTGTCGTCGTTATAAATTACTTCTGCCATAAATTAGTTGTTTATCAAGTTGATTGAACTTTGTACAATACAAAGCAGCAAGGCCGAGGGATGTTCGGAACAAGCTTTAACATTCAGCATGACAAGTTTTTAGGAATAATTTGTTATCGAAATTTGTTATTAAAACGATCGCATTTCGAGTAGCAAAATTTATTACACAATAATAGATTTATTCTTTGATGCTCGCAAAAGAAAATTTCAACATTATGATTGAATTTAAGTTCTGATATCTTTCGCTCTATGCCGCGGGCGTTTTACTTTAATCCGGCATAACAAATTTTTCGGGATAGCCTGTCAAAGCCAAACCACAAACTTTAATAGAAAAATTTTCAGCCGGCAATTATTAATCAGTTTTTTATTGTTTTTTTAACTGCATTAATGAGCTCGCAAATGCTTGGTTTTGTTTCTTTTGTTGTCAAAAGAAAAAAGCACGTCCGGCCAGGACAAAATCCATTTCCCATTAAGTACCGTCCATTCCCCTTCAAACATCTTCCGTATTTTCCCTATCTTCAACCCGTCAATTTATCACACCTTTTAATGCAACCAAAAAAGCAACTTTCGCTCTTCGATTTATCCATGATTGTAGTCAGTTTAGTCATCGGTATGGGCATTTTTCGTACACCTGTAAACGTGGCTGCGAAAGCTCAAATCCCTGAACTTTTTTATCTCGCTTGGTTTATCGGCGGCTTTGTAGCTTTTTGCGGCGCTTTAACCTATGCTGAAATTGGCTCACGTTACCCGGTAACTGGCGGTTATTATAAAATCTTCTCCATTGCCTATCATCCATCAATAGCATTTGCCATTAACTGTATCGTATTAATTTCGAGTGCTGCATCTGTAGCTGCCATTTCTATAATTGGCGCAGAATATTTAGGTAAAATTATTTTACCAGCCGAAATGCAGAATGAAACCTATCGCGTGGTTATTGCCATTGCAACAATATTAGTTTTTTATCTGATTAATTTATTGGGGTTAAAAGCAAGTTCGAAAACCCAGAATATTCTAACAGTTATTAAAATCGGACTTATTTTAACTCTAATCTGCGCAGTGTTTTTTGGCGGACAAACCCAAACGGTAACGCCAATGTTCAAAAGCGCAAATGGTGCTTTACCAGGCTGGGCCGATTATGGAAAAGCATTGGGTTTATGCCTAATTGCGGTGTCATTTTCTTATGCAGGTTATGCACAAACCATCAATTTCGGTGGCGAAGTTAAAGAAGCAAAAAAAGTAATTCCACGCTCTATTATTATAGGTTTAACAATTATTGTAACCCTGTACATGATTCTTAATTATGTTTACGTACAGGTTATTGGTTTTGAAGAATTAAAAACCGCTGAAAGCATTGCTGCAATTTTAGCATCAAAAATATTTGGACCAGCAGGGTTTAAAATGCTGTCGGTAATTATTTTTATCTCAGTAATGGGCTATGTAAATGTAAATTTACTGAGCAACCCGAGGGCAATGTTTGCCATGGGCGAAGAAGGAGCCTTGCCGAAAATCTTCAGTAAAATGAACAAAAAAACAGAAGTGATTACCTGGAGCTTAACCATTTTCACTCTGGTAGCGGTAGTGATTATTTTTTATGCCAAGACTTTCGATAAAATTTTAAATTACACAATTTTCCTGGAGAGCATTAGTATGGCCAGTTCTGCAGCAACAATTTTTATCCTCCGAAAGCGAACTGCTCATCTTGATAAAAAAACCATTTATACTGTTCCGTTATATCCTATATTGCCAATAGTTTTTATTGCTGCTTACACTTTTGTGGCCTTTAGCATTTATGCCGACGACCCAAGCGCAGCCTTAAACGGTTTGTATATTTTTATTGGGTTTTTAGTCATTTATTTCATCAGTAAGCTGTTTACGAAGAAATAATT
>SEDB01000673.1 GCA_004210715.1 Pedobacter sp. | reverse complement strand
TGGTGCGCATAATGCAATTTAGCATCAATACTTTCATGAGTTGCGGGTTGCACTGAACCACCTGCTTTCATTCCTAAGAAATCTCTTCCAGAACCATCAGTTCTCAAAATAGAATCTTGAATACCTAAACCTTCTTCATTAGGCTCCAACAAAGCACAACCACAACCATCACCAAAGATGATACAAGTTGTGCGGTCTTCGTAATTAATGATTGATGACATTTTATCGCCACCTACCACTAAAACTTTTTTATGTCTTCCTGATTCAATAAAAGAGGCACCAGTTGTTTAAAATTCTGCGTTCTTTAATTCCCGTTCTGCTGGTAATCCACTCATCCGAAGTGTCAACAATGGTTTCTAACTCTGCGTTTGTAAGCACATAGTCGGGGACATAACCATTAACTGCCGTAATAGCAGCGTGAATTTTACTCATTTGAAAAATTTTAAATAAATTATTTAAATGCCATTCTAATTTTTTCTACCAACCCAGTGGTAATCATTTCTCTGGATTGAAGAACCATATTTTTAACAGCCAGCGGACTAGAAATTCCATGTCCGATAACAACGGGAGCATTAACGCCTAAAACCGGACTTCCACCATATTGTTCGTAATTGAAACGATCAAAAAACTCATCTTTCAAACCTTTTTTAATGGTAATCACATAGAATGATTCTGCTAATTTCAGCATCACATTTCCAGTAAAACCATCGCAAACGATTACATCCGATTTATCATTGAATAGATCTCTGCCTTCTACGTTACCCACAAAATTGAATAGATTGGTCTCTTTCATTAACGGAAAAGTAGCCATGCTTAGCATATTACCCTTTTCGTCTTCTTCGCCAATATTCATTAATGCAACCCTTGGATTATCTATTTTAAATAAATTTTCAGCATACAAGCTACCCAGTACACCAAATTGTAATAAAATATCAGGTTTGCAATCGGCATTTGCGCCAACATCTAACAATAAACCTGTGCCGCCTTTAAGTTTTGGAAGAATAGAGCATAAGCAAGGGCGAATGATGCCCGGAATAGTTTTAACGCTAAAAACAGCGCCAACTAACATTGCGCCAGAATTACCTGCACTTGCAAACGAATCGATTTTCCCTTCTTTTAAAAGGTTAAAACCTACCGCGATGCTCGAGTTTGGTTTCTGAACAATAGCTTTGGTGGGATGTTCGCCCATACCAATAACTTCATCAGTATGAACGTATTCAAAGTGATCCGGATTAAAACCCTCTTCTGCGAGAATCGGTTTAATCTGTTCGGTATCGCCGATAAGAACTAAATGTTCTCCGGCATTTAGCGATTGATGAGCTGCTATTGCTCCCAAAACGATTGCTTTGGGAGCATAGTCTCCGCCCATTATGTCGAGGCCTATTTTCATAGAAAAAATCTGTTTGTGTTAAGCTCAGGTTAA
>SEDB01000008.1 GCA_004210715.1 Pedobacter sp. | reverse complement strand
CCCGATCCTTCATTGAAAGTTTTAATACCTTCAATACGTTCTACACCAATATTTGGTTCAAAGTTTGAATTATACACGACACCAAATAAACCCTCGAAGTTTTCAGGTTTAGCCAACATGGTAACAGCAGAAACCGGTGTCATGATCACATTAATACCAGTGGCAACCTTTTCAACATTTGTAGCAGGGATACCCGTAATTTGGAGCACACCATTAACTCTTTTAAGCACACCTCCTTCAATTCTGATGTGAACTGAATCACCAGGAAGGTAATTGGCAGCTGCAGCTCCAATATTGATGGCCATTCCCCGCAAAGAATCGATGGTTGCACTTACTTTTCTTGAATTTTGGACAAAGAGCAATCCTTCGGGCAGGTTTTTACCAGAATGATCTGAAGTAACCTGACCGGCAAGGATGGTGGCCTCTCTCATTACTTCTTTGGTAAGGGTAACATCGCTACCTCTGAAAAGCTTTCGAATATCCAAATTCGACATATATGGACTTGGTGTACTGATCACGAATTCGTGATCTTGTTTACTACAGGCAGCAAGCATTGATAGCAGTGCCCCCGCAATAAGTAAATTTCTTTTGAAGATCTTTTTCATATCTGATAAAATTGAGCTTAAGGTTTTTGCCACCAAACCAATGTGTTGATGTCATCAGCTCCCTGTGCCGCAACAGCATTTCTATAACTGGTTGGATTCGTAGATTGTGTAATCAATGGATAATTTAATCTGGCAGGCATACGTCCACCATTTACCAAACCTGGTCCTTTTGGAAGGATTGGGTGGCCTGTTCTTCTGTACTCAAACCATTGCTGAAAATCTACCAAAAACATCGCATAATATTTTTGTACGAGAATAGACTCCAGTTGACTTTTGCTACCAAAAGCAGTAGCATCTAAAGGCAAAGTAGAATCCCACGTTAACCCTGCTGTATTAATATAATTTTGGAAATTAGCATCTGTTGGATTTGTGATGTAAGTAGGCATCCAATAATTAATTGCATCGGCCATTCCTTTATAGTAATAATTTTGAACCGGACCTGAAATCCATCCCCTGGCCGCAGCTTCAGCTTTGATAAAAGCAACTTCGGCACTGTTCATAATAATCCCTGTATTCACATCGGTTTGTAAAGTCAGCTTGTTCTCAGTATCAGAATTAAAATGCGTTTGTTGCACCACACCCGATCCCGGAGAATAGCCACTGGAAACACCTACCCAACCATCCGGGCCTCTATCAAGACCAAAACGGGGAACGCCTGCAGTACCCAAAGCAGGATCAACCCGTGGATCATCCCAGTTTACCAATTTCCCTAAAAAGAAATCGCAAACCGGCATATTTCTAAAATCAACCGCTCTGATGTTAACCATAAACGGGGAAGAAAAAACGGCTGTACTGCTGTTTGTTCCATTCCATAAAATTCTTGCTGTATGAGAATTGTTTTCCATTACCGGATAATCTGCTGGATTAGTATCTACCATCTGCTTAATCTTCGCAATGGTGATAGCCGAAACTTCAGACTTACCAGAAACACGCATTAGTAATCTTAAATATAGAGAGTTGCCAAACCTTCTCCATTTCGAAACGTCCCCCTTAAAAACAGGATCACTTGTAGGAACGATAGCAGTACCTTCTTTTAAAAGTTGATTCGCTTGTTCCAATTTCGCAAACATATCCTCATAAATCGCTCGTTGTTTATCAAATGCAGGCTCCATGATATCGGCTTTACCTGAATTTGCCTCCGAGTAAGGTACATCGCCATAGGTATCCGTAAGGAGAGAATAAACCCAACTCTGGGTTATTAAGGATATTCCCTGATAAGATTTATTTAACGTTTCTGGCTGACTGGCAATGGTGTAGATATCTCTCAAATCTGTTAGATTGGTATACCAGTTGTTCCAGGTATAATCGGCCTGATTTCTTCTTACATCATAGCGAAAAACCCTGCCTTCAGAATCATTGATTTCTACAGTTACCTGCATCAATTGATTGTTGAAGTTCCAGTTACGCACCATGTTTGCGTTAAGTACATTAACAAGTGCAGGTGTAAGCAACTGATGTGCTTCGGCAGTTCTTCTGCCAATTGGATCTGTGTTAACCTCTGTAAAATCCTTAGTACAGGAAACGGTGGATAAGGAAAGGACGGTTAGCAGAAAATATATTAGGGTATTTTTTTTATTTTTCATGATTTCTATAAATTAAAGACCAACAACTAAACGGGCACCGTATGTTCTGGTTGATGGCAATTGCCCAACCTCAAATCCTTGAACGATATCAGAACCAGCAAGTGTTCCAAACTCCGGATCGAAGGCTGGCCACTCAGACCAAATGAATAAATTACGACCATAAACCCCTAACGATAATTTATTCAAGCCTAATTTCTTCGTGAATTTGTTAGCGAAGGTGTAGGTTAAGTTTGCTTCTCTGAATTTCAAATAATCCGTTTTAAAAATACTGCCCTCAGCCTGACCACTTCCATAAAGCGACTCATAATAAGCAGCAATATCTGTAGCAATCACGTCGTTTTTGCGGTAGGTACCATCAGCATTTTGAAGCACTCCATCTCCAATCACACCATTATATCGGCCTGGAACCGTGATGGCATGTTTACCTAATGAGGCCATTCTAGAAAAGGTTAAAGAGTGACCCACAGCGCCCAATTGCGCATCGAACAATGCAGTAAGACTGAACTGTTTGTAAGTAACTCCTGTTCCAAAACTGAACCTGAACTGAGGAGTGGTATTGCCTAAGTAAAGTAGATCTGGGTTTTCTAAAGCTACGCCAGTACTTGGATTGTAAACAATCTGTCCGTCTGGGGCACGTAGGTAACCTCTTCCATAAATGTCGCCCATGCTACCACCTACGTTTGCTACAACCTGCCCGCTACCCAAAGCACCTGTTCTTAACACCAAAGAGCTATCGGCCAATTCTTTAATTTTATTTCTGTTTGCGGTAAAGGTTCCGTTCAATGTCCATTTAAAATTTTTCGTTTGTACCGGAGTGCCATTTACAGCTAACTCAATCCCTTTGTTATCTACCCTACCAATGTTTACCACCTGTACATTATAACCGGTTGATTTATCTACAATTCTGTTAAGAATTTGATTCTTGGTGTTTCCTGAATAAACTGCAAGATCAAAGTTCAAACGATTTTTAAATAACCTTAAATCTAAACCTAATTCTACCGTAGTGGTAATTAATGGCTTTAAATTCGGATTAGGTAAAATTCTGGTGTTGTTGAGGGCACCATCAGGATAAATTCCATCTGCCGCTGAAAGATAAGTGTATTCCGTTCTATAAGGCGTTGTACTTCCACTACCTACCTGAGCGATTGAACCTCTTAATTTAGCATAACTGATTGATGTTGGAAGCTTCCAGAAATCTGATGCAATAAAAGCCATACTTGCTGATGGATAGAAAAACCCAACATTATCCGTTCTGGTAATCGTAGCAAGTGTACTGTTCCAATCCTGACGAGCAGTAATATCTAAATACAGGTAGTTTTTGTAAGCCAATGATCCTGTACCATAAAAACTGTTGATTCTATATCTCGCTGTATCAGGTGCGTAAACCAAAGGACTTCTGTTGTTATTCAAGTCATAAACACCTGGAATAATCAATCCATCAGCACGGGTTTCTAACCGGTTATAACTGTTACGCAACTGGCTTCCCCCCAGGGTTGCGCTAACCTGCCAGTCTTTACCAATTTTTTTGTTGTATCTCAGCATGAAATCTGCACTGATTTCGTAAGAGCGAATATTAGCCAATCTGAATGAACCTTGTGCAAATTTATTTCCAGAAGCATCCCAAGGACGTTTTGTTTCACGCACATCGTTGTTTAAATCTCCAGATGCCCTAACCATTAAACTTAAATCAGATGTGATTTTATAGTTTGCCGATAAACTTCCTAAAAAACCATTTCTTCTTTGTCCGTTCAAATACTGCTCAGAAATCGCATACGGGCTTTCTGGATTAGTAGTAGTAATATTTTGGAATAGTTCCAGCTCTCTTCCAGGAGCCCAGTAATCTCTGTACCAATCTACATTAACGTTTGGCTGTGCAAACATGAACCAGTACATCAATGATTGATTACCGTAACCTGTTGCTGGTAAATTATCGCTATTCCTATTGCTGTACTGCCCTTTAAAATTGATGGTTAGTTTTTTAGCAATCGTGGTGTTTGCATTCAGAGCTACAGTTGTTCTTTCTAAACCAGTATTAGGTACAATCCATTCGTTGTTACCGTGACTGGCCGACAAACGTAAACCAACACCTTTGTAGGTTCCATCTAAACTTAATGAGTTACTCGATTCAAAACCGGTAGTAAAAAAAGCATCAATCGGATCTTCGTAGGCTACCCATGGAGTACGTTCTACGCCTCTTGTTTTGGTAGCAGGATCATATTGATAATAAGAGCTACCCAAAGAAAAAGGTGGCCCCCAGGTAGAACTTGTTGCATTTGTACTCGGGCCATCGGGACTTGTGCCGTAAGAAAAATAAGAGTTACCATAAACTCCCGCTCCGAATTCTTGCTGTCTGTCTGGTCCGCTATTGACCTCTTCCCAGGCACTGTTGGAAGTAAAAGTGATTCCCAATTTCTTTTTATTCAGCGTTGCTGATTTAGTAGTAATGATAATGGCACCATTCGCACCTCTTTGACCGTAAAGTGCTGAGGCAGCTGGTCCTTTTAATACGGTTACATTTTCGATATCATCAGGATTCAAATCATTTAAACCACTACCAAAATCGGCTGGCATAATATCTCCTGAAGTACCATAAACACCACCACCAGTTGGGCTGCTACGTCGGGCACTACTACTGGCTACTACCCCATCAATTACAATTAACGCTTCGTTATCACCGGTAAGGTTATTTTCTCCACGTAAAATAATTTTATTTGATCCTGCAGGACCACTGTTCCGTACCAGGTTCAAACCTGCTACTTTACCTGAAAGGGCTTCAGTCCAGTTACTGGCTACAGCATTGGTAAGCGCTGTACTATCAACTACCGTAGCGGCGTATCCAAGAGAACGCTCTTCTCTTTTAATACCCAAAGCAGTTACCACAACTTCATTTAGGTTGTTATTCCCTGTTTTTAAACGAATATTAATGGTGCCCACATTTTGAGTTACCATGCGTTTAATTACCGTATAACCTAGCATACTGAAATTTAATTCAGTTCCCAAAGGCACACTGATGGCGTATTCTCCATCATTATTGGTAATACCGAATACCCTTTTGTTTCCATCCATGATGGTTACCCCTGGCAGAGGTAAATTATCAGCATCATCTACTACTTTACCTTTCACGGTAATATTTTGTTGGGCCTGGTAATTGGAAATATTTTTTGAACCAGCGAATAAGGTAAAAGGCTGGGTAAAAAATAGCATGATCACACAGGTTAACGAAACCCACTGCAGATTAACGTATTTTTGCTTTCTACACTTTTCATGTAAATTTCTCTTCATCAGTTTGTGTTTTAATTAGTTGTCCTTTCCTCGCCGCAAAGGTTAGTTTTTAAGATAAAGAAGATGTTAAGCCTAGATTAACAGAAACGCAAACGAAAAATAATTTTCAACAGAACAGAGAGAACACATAAAACACTGATAAACAAATAACTAAACATCAAAATAGAATATAAGTTACCTAACAAAACGCTTGATTGCAACATTTTTTTTAGAAAAAATTAACATTTTGTTAATTTTTGAAACGCAAATAAAAGACATACAGAATGATAGCTTTGATTTCGTAATTCAACACAGAAGAAAATGATAATCGCCAGAAATGGATCTGAATAGAAAAAAGGGATTAATAGTCATTTGAATAAGCTTCCTTCTCTCTATCTATAGTA
Source organism: Pedobacter sp. (assembly GCA_004210715.1). Lineage (GTDB taxonomy): Bacteria > Bacteroidota > Bacteroidia > Sphingobacteriales > Sphingobacteriaceae > Pedobacter. The sequence goes on along the minus strand of SEDB01000008.1, from coordinate 19,016 downwards.
AGCATTGAGTGACCTGAAGAGCTTAAATATCATTAGATTAACCAGAGTGATTTTATACAAGAAAAATCTATTATCACGAAAGATACAAATTCTTCATTGGTTGAGGAGAGATCTTTTTCGTGAAAACCACTAACAAAGATTTCTCAATCGCGAAAAGCCATTTTGAAATGACGATTGATTCGGAACTTCGTAATCCGACATAGGCAATAATTGCAGAAGAAAAAAATAAGCACATGGGTTTTTCTGCACCACGTAGCGTGGTGCAGATATTGGTCTCCAAAGCTAAAAAATGTCTATCTAACCCCTCCATAGGGAGATAACAAATGGATAGGCTTTTATCAATTCCATCCACCACCAAGCGCATGATAAATATTTACCATGGCATTCAATTGTTGCTTTTTAGTTTCGATCAACTCTAATTTTGATTGTAAAGCATCACGTTGAGTCATCAATACCTCAAAATAATCTGCCCTTGCAGCTTTGAACAAATCGTTTGAAATATCAATTGATTGCGTTAATGCAGCAACCTGCTTCGCTTTAAGATCGTAGCTTTTTTGCAGGTTACTGATGTTCGACAATTGGTTAGCCACATCAATATAACCATTTAAAATACTTTTTTCGTAATTAAAAACAGCTTGCAATTGTTTGGCATTTGCCGTTAAATAGGCTGCTTTTATTGCATTACGATTAATCAGTGGGCCAGCTAAATCTCCTGCTAAAGAATATATTAATGACTCAGGAGTTCTTAACAAATAAGATGGATTAAAAGCCTGGTAACCAATGCTTGCAGAAATCCCTAAAGAAGGGTAAAACTGTGCTTTTGCAACTTTAACATCTAATTTTGAAGCGGCTAAATCAAGCTCTGCTTGCTTAATATCCGGACGATTGGCTAGCAATTGTGCAGGTAAACCAGCCTGAACTGTTGGTGGAACCAAATCATTAAAAGCATTTAAATCTCTTTTAATCGGTTGTGGGAAACGCCCCAATAAATAATTGATTTTATTTTCGGTTTCCGTGATATTTTGCTGTATATCAAATTCCAGACTTTTTGAACTCAATACTTCAGCCTCAAATTTCCTGACAGCCAATTCCGTTACCCTGGTGGCCTGTTTTTGAATTTTCATTAACTCGAGTGCATTGCTTTGTAAGGCAATATTTTTTTTCACAATAGCCAATTGATTATCCTGTGCCAATAGCTCATAGTAAGAATTGGCAACTTCTGCAATCAGATTCGTGATTACGAAATTCTTACCCTCAACGGTAGAAAGATAACGGCTCACTGCAGCTTTCTTTGAATTTCGAAGTTTGTGCCAGATATCTGCCTCCCAGTTAGCCTGTAAACCAAAAGCATAATCTGGAAGTAACTCAGGAACTTCCCGCCCTGGTGTAATATCCGTTGATGCATCTCCTGCCCCGGCACTGGTATAGCGTCCAACTTTATCAAATCCTGTGCCTACTCTATAGCCTACACTTGGCAAAAGTTCTCCTTTTTTTGCCCGAACTTCATTTTTTGCAATCTCGATCTCCTGCAAAGTGATATTCAGTTCCTGATTGTTATGTAAGGCTGTATCAATTAAGCTTACCAGATTTGGGTCTGTAAAAAATGTTCGCCATTGCACCGATCCAGTGTTGGTGCTATCCAAAGAAGTAGTGAAACTCGATGGGGTAACTTTATTTTCATTTCGTTGGGCAAATTCAGGAACCTTACATGCACTATAAGTAGCGCATAAGAAGGCTAAACCTACAATTTTATATTTATTTTGCTTAAACATTATCTTCTACTTCTTCAGTTAATGGATGTTCTTCTTCTATTTTAATCAGTTTGTGTTTTGCAGCGATTGAACCAAAGATGTAGTACAATCCTGGGATGATAATTACTCCGAATATCGTTCCGAATAGCATACCGCCTGCCGCCGCTGAACCAATGGTTCTGTTTCCAATCTTTCCTGGGCCGGAAGCAATCATTAGAGGGATTAATCCGGCAATGAAAGCAAAGGAAGTCATTAAAATTGGTCGAAAACGCACCATTGCACCTTCCATAGCCGATTTAAATATGCTTAAGCCTTGACTATGCCTTTGCGCTGCAAACTCTACAATCAGTACCGCATTTTTACCCAGCAAACCAATCAGCATTACCATAGCTACCTGAGCATAAATGTTGTTTTCTAAACCAAGGATCTTTAAGAGAAGAAAGGCGCCAAAAATACCTGCTGGTAAGGAAAGAATTACAGACAGAGGCAAAATAAAACTTTCATACTGAGCTGCGAGAACGAGGTAAACAAAACCCAAACAGATTAGAAAGATATAAATCGCACCATTACCTCTGGATACCTGATCTTTCGAAATACCCGCCCAGTCGATTCCGAAACCTCTTGGCAGTGTTTTAGCGGCTACTTCAGTAATTGCATTTATGGCTTCGCCTGAACTGTAACCCGGCGCACTTTGTCCGCTGATTTCGGAAGCATTATACATATTGTGTCTGGTAATTTCTGATAAACCGTAAACCCTTTGCATTTTAATAAAGGCAGAGAAGGGCACCATTTCACCACGGTCATTTTTAACCGAAAGCTTTAAAATATCTTCTGGCAAAGCCCTGTATTGTGGCAAAGCCTGAACAATCACTTTGTATTGGCGATCATATTTAATAAAACTGGTTTCGTAGTTACTTCCCACAAAAGTGGATAAAGTATTCATCGCATTATCGATACTCACGCCTTTTTGTTGCGCAATATCATTATCTACATTAAGCATATATTGCGGAAAACTCGCACTGTAAAAAGTAAATACTGAAGATAACTCTTTACGTTGATTCAGTGCTTTTACAAAATCATTGCCAACGGTTTCCATCTTTTTGTAGTCACCACTACCCGCTTTGTCTAACAAACGGAGTTCAAAACCACCTGCAGCACCATAACCTGGAACCGCTGGTGGCTGAAAAAATTCAATTGTTGCACCTGGGATGTTTTTAGATTTTTGTTCAAGCTCTTCGATAATTTCTACTGCCGAATGTTTACGTTCACTCCAATCTTTTAGGTTAATTAAGCAAGTACCAGAATTAGAGCCAGTACCTTCAGTCAGAATTTCATAACCCGCCAAAGAGGAAACAGATTTAACACCATCAATGTCTTCACACATTTTTTGCAGTTTCTCTGCAATCTGATCTGTACGCTCTAAAGTTGATCCTGGAGGTGTTTGGATGATGGCATACACCATTCCCTGATCTTCGTTTGGAATAAAACCTGACGGAACACTGCTACTCAATCCCCAAATACCTAAACAGAAAGCAATTAAAACACCAAATGTTAGTAGTCTTCTGGTTACCACACGGGTTAATACCCATTCATACTTCCCTGAAAGCTTAGCAAAGCCACGGTTAAAACTGTCGAGAAATTGATCAATAAAAGATTTCTTTTTATTTGAACCATGATGATTTTTCAACATAATTGCACAAAGCGCTGGGGTAAGTGTTAGCGCTACAATACCAGAAAGGATAATTGCCGTGGCCATTGTGATGGAGAACTGCCTGTAGAAAATCCCTACCGGACCCGACATAAATGCAACTGGAATAAATACCGAAGCCATTAAAAAGGTAATGGCAATAATGGCACCGCCAATTTCTTTCATGGCTTGTTGTGTTGCTTTTAAAACCGACAAACGCCTGTCCGCCTCCATTTTAGCATGCACGGCCTCAATCACCACAATGGCATCATCCACTACCACACCAATCGCTAATACGAGTGCAAATAAGGTTATTAGGTTCAACGTAATCCCAAAAAACTGCATGAATACGAAAGTACCAATCAGTGATACCGGAACAGCAATGGCTGGGATAAGCGTCGAACGCCAGTCGCCAAGGAATAAAAACACCACTAAACCCACCAAAATAAAAGCTTCAATAAGCGTGTGAATTACCTTTTCGATAGATGCATCCAGGAATTTAGAAACGTCATAACTGATTTCATAATCTAGCCCTTTTGGAAAGGAGGCAGATTTAATCTCTGCCATTTTAGCTTTAACATCTTTGATTACCTGACTGGCATTACTTCCATAAGATTGCTTCAACACAATTGCTGCCGATGCTCTCCCGTTCAAGGTAGAATATAAGTTGTAAGCCGCTGCACTGAAATCCACATCAGCCACGTCTTTTAAGCGAAGTAACTCACCATCAGCACTTGCACGAAGAACAATGTTACCATATTGCTCTTTGGTATTGTAACGGCCAGAATATTTCAATACATATTCAAAAGCCTGTGATCTTTTACCAGAACTTTCGCCTGTTTTACCTGGCGATGCTTCCAAACTCTGCTCGTCAAGTGCTTTCATCACTTCATCAACAGAGATTTTGTAAGCCTGCATGCGATCGGGTTTTAACCAGATGCGCATCGCATAGTCACGATCGCCCAGAATATCAGCAAAACCAACCCCATCTACCCTTTTCAATTCCGACAGTAAATTGATATCGGCATAATTGTAAAGGAAACTTTGGTTCATCTTCGGATCTTTACTGTATAAGTTGATGTACATCAACATGCTCGATTCCTCACGGGTAATTTTAACCCCCTCCCTAACCACAAGTGGTGGGAGTTTGTTGGTTACAGCTGCTACCCGGTTTTGAACATTTAACGAAGCCTGATTGGGATCCGTACCCAGGTTAAATACCACCTGAATTGAAGCTTCGCCATCATTACCGGCATCAGAAGCGATGTATTTCATTCCTGGAACACCGTTTAAGGCCCGTTCAAGGGGAATAACCACAGATTTGATTAATAATTCATTGTTGGCTCCCGGATACTCAGCCGTAATATTAACCTTAGGTGGCGAGATGGAAGGAAATTGTGTTACCGGAAGAAAGTTGATGGCCAACACTCCGAGAAAAACAATAATAAGCGATATCACTATAGAAAGGACAGGCCTTTGTATAAACTTGCTAAACATAATATAAATATGAAGGTGCTGGATTATTCTGTTTTCAATCTCAATTGTTTCATTACTTCCTGTGGCTGCTGAAATTTGAAGGCAATTTTATCATCGTCTTTCACTTTCTGTACACCCTCGAGCAATATTTTATCGCCAGTGCTAAGACCCTCGCCTACAATATATAAATCTGGCAGGTCACCAACAATCGTGATGGCTTTGGAATGTACTTTGTTGTTTTTATCAATAACGAAAACATAGGTTTTATCCTGTATATCATACGTAGCTTTTTGTGGAATAACTAAAGCATTTTTTAATGGAACAACCATTTGTATTTTTCCCGTTTCGCCATTGCGGAGCAGATTATCAGCATTGTTAAACCTGGCCCGGAAAGCAATATTTCCCGTTTCATTATCGAACTCACTTTCAATCAATTCTACTTTACCTTTGGTTTTAAGCAATTCATTATTGGCTAAAAGCAAACCTACTTCCTGTTGTTTTTTCGCTCTCGTTGCGCTTTGATAATTCAGGTATTCAGGTTCTGAAACATTGAAGTAAGCAAAAACCTGACTGTTATCAGAAAGGCTGGTTAGCAAAGCGCCATCATCTACCAAACTCCCCAACTTTAAAGGAATACGGTCGATGGTACCCGCAAATGGCGCCCTGATTTCTGTATTCGATAAATGGAATTTTGCCAGCGAAGTTTCTGCATTGGATGACTGCAATTTAGCCTTTGCCAGTGCCAGTTCATTTTTAGATACGATGTTTTTATCAGACAGTAATTTGGTATTTTCCAACTCAATTTCAGCTGATTTTTTTTCTGCCTGGGCTTTCAACAATTCAGATTGTGCGGCTTTAGGCATAATTTTAAATAGTAATTGTCCGGCTTTTACCTGCTGACCTTCATCTACATAAATGTTCTGAAGATAACCTTTCTCTTGTGCCCTAACCTCAATATTTCTGACAGATTTAATCTGAGAAACATATTCTTTGGTAAAGGAAGTATCCATTCTTAATGGCGAAGTTACAGCATAAGTAGCCACCTCTTCTTTTTCTTCTTTCTCTTGAGTACACCCGCTTGCTAAGAGCAATGCAAACAGGCCAAAATACACGATAGTCGTTTTCATCGTTTTACTTGAATTTTATCTGATTGATTTATATTTAAAGAATTTAGAGGAGATGCTGACATTCAATAGTGTATTGATCGAATGGTTGCTGTTACCTTTTAATTCTTATGCGAAATAACCATCGAATTATGAAGTTATAATGAAGTTAGCTTTTGGCCATTAGGCGAATCAGATAGTTTGTGAAATTTCGGCAGGTAAGGACACCAAATGATAGCGTAAAGTCTGTTCTGCCAGAATGCAACCACTCATTTAGTTTATCAATTTAAAAGATCTCTCCACTGCGGTCTAGATGACAAATTTCTTTATTAAGTTTCAGTGGCTGGAGACATAAGCTGATAGAGGAATGTCGCAAATCGCAATGGTAACACTAAAATCAAAACATTTTTAAACACATGCTGTTTATCTCACAAATCCGAATACACCACTTATGATGAATAATATACCCTTAACCGTAAAGCGATCAATAGAACTCCTTGGCCTTATGGCACTTGTAACGGTTTTCGTAATTGGCCGCGACATTATCATGCCGATATTGATGGCATTTTTTATCAGCATCATGCTGTTACCCATTTATCGTTTTCTGAAAAGAAAAAAAGTTCCAGAATCTTTTTCTATCATTTTACCGATATTACTGGTAGCCGTATTTGTGGCATTAATTGTATGGTTTTTCTCCAACCAAATTGGTGTATTAGTTAAAGATTTTCCGCAGATCAAAGCAAATGTTACCCAGCATATCAATTCCTTAAGCGATTGGATCAGCAGAATTACCAGATATGATTCTGCAGAACAAAAAGCTTTTATTCAGGATAAAAGTGATGATTTGATGAATATGGGAACATCAATGGCGGGTGGAGCAGCCGTAACGTTGAGCGGAATTTTTGTCTTTATAGGTTTGCTACCCATCTATATTTATCTGATGCTTTTTTACAAGGATATTTTGCTCCGTTTTATCTTCATGTGGTTTAAACCAGATCATCACCCGAAAGTGAAGGAAGCCATTTACGAAACGGAGTCCATCATCAAAAGCTACCTGATTGGATTACTTATCCAGGTAACCTATATGACCGTTTTATTGGGTGGAATTTTAATGTTAGTCGGTATTGAACATGCCCTATTAATTGGAGTAATATTCGCCATATTAAATTTAATACCTTATGTAGGTGCATTAATCGGAAACGTGATTGGGGTGTTACTAACGCTTGCCTCTTCTCAGGAGCTTTGGCCTGTAATTACGGTACTGGGTGTAATCGCCGGGGTACAATTTTTGGATAATAATATTTTGATGCCTCGAATCGTAGGCTCTAAAGTAAAAATTAATGCTTTGTTCTCTATCCTGGGTGTATTTATTGGAGGAAGCATTGCTGGTGTTTCAGGCATGTTCCTGGCCTTGCCGATTGTTGCGGTATTGAAAATTATTTTTGATCGTACAGAAATTTTCAAACAATGGGGTGTTTTATTGGGCGATGAACGTCCCGCTAAAAGTCCGATGACCTTCCCTACTTTTAGAAAAAAGAAAGCCGTGGAAACTAAAAAGGGAATTGAAAAAGGATAACAAACTTATAACTATGAGAAAAATTACGACAATAATGATGTTATTCGCTGCAATGTTTTCAGCATGCGGATCATCGGATGATAAAAAAGAAGAAGGCGGCGAGAACGACACTACTTTAGTACCAGAGGCAGCTACAGAAAAAAATCCAGATCCGATTATAGGTAAGTTAGCTTTAGTGGGTATAGCTAAGCTCGGACAACCGATTAACATCAAATTTTCTGTTTATAATAATTCGGATACAGTAGCTAAGTTCTGCAAATGGCATACGCCTTTCGAGAGATTATCAAGCAAATACCTTGATGTAGCTTTAGAAGATTATACAGAAGTACAATATCAGGGCGCAATGGCCAAAAGAGTGATGCCACCACCAGCAGATAGTTATACCAGTTTAAAAAAGGGCGACAGTACAAGTGTTAATTTTAACCTGATGGATGGATATGCCATAAGTAAAGCCGGTGTTTATACCATCAAATACAACGCTACAAATGTGAGTGGAATTGTAGTTCCAGACAGTTTGAAAATCAAAGTTGAAAATTAATATTTAAAATTTTGTAATTAAAACCGTTTGGCTTAATCTAATGTTATATTATTAAATTAAATTGATAAAAAAATGGGACTACTTAAAACAGCAATACTAGGCGCTGCAGTTTATGCAGGCTTTAAATATGTAACTAAAAAAGATCCAATCACAGGAAAATCTATCGTTGATGATATCAAGGATCAGGCACCTGAATGGATGGAAAAAGCAAAAGGATATAAACGCGACTTTGATACCAGAGTTGATTATGCTAAAGAAGATCTTGGGATTTAGTCATTAGTCATTAGTCATTAGTCATTAGTCATTAGGACAGAATGCAAAAAGCATCGTTGGTTTAACCTTCGATGCTTTTTTATAGATTATTTTTTCTTTTAAAAGGTTTCCTTTTTTCCAGATAATAATGCCAAAGCATCATCAAACCAATGGTTCTATAAGGTTTCCAGTGTAAAATCACCTTTAACAAATCTTCTTTAGTTGTATCCTTTGGAAGTTTTTTAAGGCTTTTCAAAGCATTCACCGCTGCCAAATCTCCGGTGGGAAAAACGTCTGTATGATGCAATATAAAAATCAGGTAGATATCTACCGTCCAATCACCTATTCCTTTAACTTGTTTAAGTTGAGCTCGAATTTCGCTATCAGAAAATCTTTCCAATAAAGACAAATCCAGATGATGGCTCACTAATTTCTCAGCAAGGTCTCTGACATAAATAGTCTTTTGTCGACTGAAATAACAAGCCCGTAACTCTTCTGCACTGAGCTGAAGAAATTTCGTTGCTGTAACCTCACCAATTTTAGCTTTAAGTTTTTTTAAAGCAGCAAGCGCTGATGCAAGCGAAACCTGCTGTTCCAAAATGATATGGACCAAAGATTCAAAATTATTTGGTCTGCTCCAGAAAGGCGGATATCCATACTGCTTGAGAATGAAAGCTAAATCTTCATCCTTATCGGCAAGATGCTTGCAAAGTTGATGAAAATTGTCAGGTCCAAAGGTTTGAAACATGGCTACTTGAATAATATATCATAAGCAAACCGCAATATCGTTCCAAAAACAACGATCAAGAAAAATATCCTGACAAATTTATTTCCTTTCAATAGAGCCAATCTGGTTCCAAAATAAGCACCGCTTAAATTAAAAACGGCCATTGGAATCGCATATTGAAATAGAATATGGCCAGTAGAACTGAAATAAATGATTGCAGCTAAATTAGTAGCAATATTGACAATTTTAGCGTGAGCACTGGCACCAATAAAATCGAAGCCCAAAACTGCAATAAACACTAAAATCAAGAAAGATCCAGTTCCTGGCCCAATCAATCCATCATAGAAGCCAATGAGCAAACCAAAAACAGCCGCCGTTAAAACCTGCTTCTTTACCGAATGGTTTTTTTCTGTATGAATTCCAAACTGTTTGTTGAAGTATGTGTACAGCGCAACCAATATTAATACAACCAAAATGATTGGCTTAATCACCGAGTTATCAATCCGGATGACCAAAAATGCACCGAGCAATGCGGCAAAAAATGCTGTACTGGCACAGGCAGCCAATACTTTTAAGTTAAATTTTACCTGTTTTGAATATTTAAAAGCCGCCAATGTAGTACCGGCAATGGAGGGGATTTTGGTTGTTCCAAGTAATGTAGCTACGGGATAGTGAGGTAAAATTAATAAGGTGGCAGGCGTTTGTAATAACCCACCGCCACCTACAATAGCATCTATAAAACCTGCTGCGAAAGCAACCAGGCAAAGCAAAATCAATTCGTTAATCAAGATTGTAAAGATTTAAGGATTTTAAGATCATATTTGTTAATTCGATCTTCCATCTCAATTTTCTCTTTCCCATCAACCATTTTACATCCGCTCCGGAGATGTAATCCCCAAAATCAGCATGCCTGAATTGATAATATCAGCTGTTTTCTTACAAAGATTTAAACGGAATTGTTTGGTCTCCCCTGCTTCAGTTTTAACAATCGGCGGAACCTCATGGTAAAACTTATTAAACAACTTCGCCAATTCATATAAATAATTAGCCAAACTCGCCGGACTATAAGCCTTTGCCGCAATGGAAATTTCGGATGGGTATTTAGCCAATTGTAGAATCATTTCCAGCTCCACATCAGAGATACCGGCATATTCAGCATTGGTTAATGCAAATTGATAATCGGCTTTGGTTAATAATGATTTTATTCTGGCATGCGTATATTGAATAAACGGACCAGTGTTTCCTTGAAAGTCAATACTTTCAGCTGGATTAAACAATAGGCGTTTCTTAGGTTCAACCTTTAAAAGGAAATATTTCAACGCACCTAAGCCAATATTTTTGTATAAAGCTTCTTTATCTTCCTCACTAAAATCATTGGTTTTACCCAGCTCTTCAGTTTTTTCACGAGCAGTAGTTACCATGCTTTCAATTAACTCATCAGCATCTACAACCGTTCCTTCACGGCTTTTCATTTTACCGTTTGGTAAATCAACCATGCCATAAGAAAGATGATATAAACCTTTCGCCCAACTTTTGCCTAATTTCTCCAGAATTAAAAACAATACCTTGAAGTGATAATCCTGCTCATTCCCCACCACGTAAATCGACTCATCCATGTTGAAATCGTCGTGTTTCATTTCAGCAGTTCCTAAATCCTGTGTAATGTAAACCGAAGTACCATCAGCACGTAAAACCAGTTTCTGGTCTAAGCCATCAGCAGTTAAATCAATCCAAACCGAACCATCTTCCTTTTTAAAGAAAACACCTTTTGCCAAGCCTTCATCAACCGTATCTTTTCCTAATAGATAGGTATTGCTTTCATAATAAAACTTGTCGAAATCTACACCAAGGTTTTTGTAAGTTACGTTAAAGCCAGCATAAACCCATTCGTTCATGGTTTTCCAAAGCGAAACCACTTCCTCATCGCCTTGCTCCCATTTCAAAAGCATTTGCTGTGCCTCTTTTATCAATGGTGCATTTTTTTTCGCCTCTTCCTCTGTTTGTCCTTCTGCTTTTAAGGCATCTATTTCTTTTTTGTATTCCTTATCAAAAATCACATAGTATTTTCCAACCAAATGATCGCCTTTTAACCCCGAGCTTTCTGGTGTTTCGCCATTGCCCCATCTTTGCCAGGCCAACATCGATTTACAGATGTGGATGCCACGATCGTTAACTAAATTTACTTTAACCACATCGTAGCCATAAGCTTTAAGCAATTCGGAAACCGAATAACCCAATAAATTATTTCGAACATGACCCAAATGAAGCGGTTTATTGGTGTTTGGCGAAGAATATTCAACCATTACTTTTTTTCCGTTCGATGGATAAAGGCCAAAGTTTTCCGATAAAATTTCTTCGTTAAACTGGTTTAAGAAATAACTTTCAGCAATACTTAAATTTAAAAAGCCTTTAACAACATTAAATTTGATAACATTTTCTACGTTTGCTACCAAATATTCACCTATTTCATTGGCCGTTTGTTCGGGAGATTTTTTAGATAACTTGGTAATTGGGAAAACAACAATCGTTACCTGACCTTCAAATTCTTTACGGGTTTCTTGTATATTGATTACACTTTCAGCAACTTCTTCCTTATAAAGTTCAAGGATGGCTTTCTGCGTTTCGGAAATAATAAAATTCATGGCGTAAAAATAGGTATTAAAGCGGAAAGCTGAAAGACCAAAGCAGAAAGCAAATTAAAAAGGATTTTGGAAAGGTGCTGTACTGCCAATAGGATAAAGCAGCCCTCCTTTTCGCTATAGTCCCGATTGATTTCGATGAAAAATCGAAAATCGGGAGCTGCCGCTGCAATGAGGTTTAATTAACGATGGTTCCTGCAGAGAAACAATCTTTAAGGTTTACGTCTTTCTCAAATCTGGCTTCTCAATTCTCATATCTAAATTTTTCTAATAGATTTGCAATAACTAACTTATTTTATGAGCGAGCAAAATCCAAATTTTAAAGTGAGCGTAAACACCGAAATCGGAAGGTTGCGCAAATTATTAATTCATAGTCCAGACAGCGGCTTGGGGAAAGTGGTACCATCAAAAGCCCAAGACTGGCTTTTCGAAGATATTGTACACTTAGATACCATCCGCAAGGGAGAATACGATTACTACATTAAACTGTTGATGTATTTCTTAGATCCTGAAAAGATCAAAGGAAAGCTTGCTCAAATAGATTCGGAAGAAGGAAACCGTAATTTTTACAAACCCAATCATCCTGATTTTCACAACTCAACATCGGTAATAGAAATTCAGAATCTATTAAGTGAGATGCTGGAAAATGAATCCATCCGTAAAAAATTAGTGGCTGCCGTTTGTGCCATTGAGGGCTGTACTTATAAGGTTCAGATGCAGTTAACGAATACTGATCCCAAAGAATTGGCAGAGATTTTTATCTCCGGAACTTTGGCGAACGACACAATGATTTTTGCGCCTATCCCGAATTTAATTTTCACTCGTGATGTAGGTACAACCATCAATAATCATATTTTATTAAACAAACCTGCGAAAAAGGCCCGCGTTCGTGAAACGCTTTTAATGCGCTATATTTTCTTCAACCACCCCTTATTTGCCGCTTACCAAAACAACGTGCTCGAAATTCCAGATGTAACGATGCATTTTCTGCGTCCTGGTGATGAACCAGCATTCAGCACTACTTTAGAAGGTGGCGATGTGATGATGGTAAGTCCAAACCATGTATTAATTGGTTGCAGTGAAAGAACATCTGAACATGGTGCAAACGAAGCCATTAAGTTATTGTTCGACAACGATGTGGTAGAAAAAGTAACAGTAGTAAAAATCCCTAGCAAACGCGATTACATGCATTTGGATACGGTTTTCACGCAGGTAAAACGCAACACCTGGGTCATTTTAAATTCGATTGCACATTCTCCGAAATACAACCCATACGAACCGATTAATTTCTTAAAAGAGCCGGAAAAACTGGAAGCCACTACGGCCATTCAGTTTACAAAGGCCAATCCACAACAACCAAAACATTTCGAACATGTGGAGGCGCTACTGAATGATATTAGTCAGAATGATTTAAAAAGCGGTGAACCAACCAAAATCATCTACAGTGGAAACAATCAGTTTCCTTACGATTCGAGAGAACAATGGACAGATTCTTGCAATTTGTTAGCGATAAAAGAAGGGGTTGTTTTGGGTTACGATCGCAATGATAAAACTGTGGAAGCTTTTAAAGCCGCTGGTTTTAATGTAGTTGATGTGAAAGATTTAATTCACGACTTAGAAAGTGGCAAAACCGATGCAGAAACCATAACCGATACCTTAATTTTAATGCCTTCGGCAGAACTTTCCCGTGCCCGTGGAGGTTTCCATTGTATGAGTTTACCAATTTTGAGAGACAATTTATAGTTCATTAGTCATTAGCAAATTAGCTCATTAGTTATGGCGGTTAGATCCATGGGCGAAAAGAGTTAATAGGCTTTAGAAAATTAATGAACAAATTAACAATGAACTATTGAACCAAAGCATGCAAACTACCAACCACCTACTCATGATCCGCCCTGTTGACTTTAAATTCAACGAACAAACGGCGGGCAATAATAAATTCCAAGTAGCCTCAACCGAAAGCGATGTCCAGGACCAGGCATTAAAAGAATTTGATGGCTTTGTTGAATTATTAAGGCAAAACGATGTGGATGTTACGGTTATTGACGACACTTTAGAACCTGAAACACCAGATTCTATTTTCCCAAATAACTGGGTTTCCTTTCATGATGATGGTACGATTTACCTCTATCCAATGTTTTCTGAAAATAGAAGATTGGAGCGCAGGAAGGAAATATTAGATGATCTAACAGCGAGATTTGAAGTAAACTCTATTAGTGATTTAAGTTTTTACGAAACTGATGATATTTTTCTTGAGGGCACCGGTAGTATGGTTTTGGACCGTGCAAACAAAATAGCGTATGCTTGCCTGAGCATTCGTACAGAAGTAGAGGCATTTAACAATTTTTGTCAGTTAGCTGGTTACAAATCGGTAATATTTAATGCTCTTGATTCCAGCGGATTTCCAATATACCATACCAACGTGATGATGTGCATCGGAGATCATTTTGCCGTTATTTGCCTTGATTCAATTGCCAATTTGTATGAACGCGATTTTGTCCGCAAAGTACTCACATTAACTGACAAGGAAATTATTACGATTAGTTATGGCCAAATGAATCACTTCGCAGGCAACATGTTGCAGGTAGCTAACGTACGCGGCGAAAGTCTATTGGTCATGTCTGAACAAGCCTACTTATCATTAACAAGAGACCAAATAAGCGCTTTAGAACAATATTCTCGAATTATTTATGCTCCAATTTACACGATTGAGAAAAATGGCGGTGGCAGTGCAAGATGTATGTTAGCGGAGATTCATTTACCAGAAAAATAGTCATGTTGTAAGTTATCTTACTAAATCGTTGGCCCGAACGTCATTGCGAGGTACGAAGCAATCCTAATGCGATAGTAGTTAAACCTACAGTAGTAAGATTGCTTCGTGCCTCGCAATGACGAAGTGTTCGAATACATTCAAATAGTTTTGTTACTTTCGCCGAAAATCAAACACCAACATGTCTTTAGCACAAGAATTACAAACCCGGTCAGGCAACAAATGCGAATTATGCACCTCAGAAAATAGTTTAAGTGTTTATGAGGTTCCGCCAACCAGCAATGCGAATAGCGATAATAGTATTTTGGTTTGTAAAATTTGCTTAGCTCAAATTGAAAAAACCGAACAGATTAATCCGGAACACTGGAAGGTTTTAACCGAAACCATGTGGAGCGAATTTGCACCTGTACAAGTGGTGGCCTGGAGGATGTTGAGCAGATTGAGAAACGAGGGTTGGGCATCAGATAGTTTGGATATCTTATACCTGGAAGATGAAAACTTAGAGTGGGCTAAAAAAACTGGCGATCATGAATCAGATGGCAGAGTGGAATTTCACCAGGATAGCAACGGAACCCGTTTATACGAAGGCGACACTGTGGTTTTAGTAAAAACCTTAGACGTTAAAGGTTCTACATTAAGTGCAAAACTGGGTACAGTAGTTAAAAACATCAGGTTGGTTCACGATAATACCGCACAAATTGAAGGCAAGGTAGAAGGACAAACCATCGTGATTTTAACCAAATATTTGAGGAAAGGGTAGCCTTCAAAATGTTATTCTGAGCTTGTCGAAGGACATTCCTAATAAAATGTTTCGACAAGCTCAACATGACATCATATCATATTACCATACTGGCGGTGCATAAAAATTCTGCAAATTCTCGCAATCATATCCAAACTTTGTAAGTAGCGAAACGGCATCGCCAATCTTATCAACGCTCGAATCTATTCTTAAAATTCTATCTGAATCTGCCAAATCTACACTCCAGCTTGAACCAGAAAGTAGATTATTCAAATGTTTGGCAATTTTATTTAGCTCAACTCCTGTTTTAATATTGGTTTTAAAAATCGAGATCATGAGGAAATTTTTTAAGTTTATTTTAAGGTTTATGGGTATTAAGACGATTGAACTTGAGAATTACTTTAAAAAAAATAAAATAATTTTAATGAATTGATTTTCTGCTCATTAAAATCAGTTCAGATTAAAATGTAGCGTTTAAACTATAACTTTCGTTTTGGTAGAAAACTAATCATCATCATATGAAACCTAAATCTACCTCATTAAAAACAGCTGTTTATTCCTCTTTTATTGTTGCGATCATCTTATTTCTAAGCGCTTGCAAAAAGGATAAACTATCCATCGATCAAGAAAAAAGATTCTCGGAAGTAGGCTTTAAATTTGATCCATCATTCCCATATAATGGTGGTTGGGGATTGACGCTTAAACCTGATGGCGTAGCAGATATTGCACCTGGAGGAGATATTTACTATCGCGGTACTTACAAAATCAGTGGAAAAAGCCTAACGGTAACTTCCGATCAAAACAAATTTAAATTTGAGATTTTATCAGAAACTGAAATCAAAGAAAAACAATATGGTGTAGTGTTAAGGTTAAATCCCTAAGCTTAATGGCTTAATAGTAGCAAGGTCTTATCTGGTCTAAACCCGATCTACAGTAAAAATATTTTCAATAAAGATTAATTCTCGATTTAAAATTACATTTTTGCAAAAATTATTTAAAAGTAAATGCAGAGTTACTCAGAATTTCTCGATCTAAGCGTTGGCTTTCCACAGGAAGGCTTTGATGTAATAGATGATGAATTATATTTTCAGGATTTAAACCTGATGGAAATGATTGAAACTTACGGTACTCCCCTACGTTTCACGTACTTGCCTTTGGTAAGTAAGAAGATTCAACAAGCGAAAATTCTTTTCCAGACTGCCATTTTAAAGAACAATTATCGTGGCGATTATAAATATTGCTATTGTACAAAAAGCTCTCACTTTCGTCATATTGTAGAAGAGGCATTGAAGAATAATATCCACCTGGAAACTTCTTCGGCTTTTGACATGCCAATGGTTGATGCATTGGAGAAGAAAGGGCATTTGACTAAGGATACAACGATTATTTGTAATGGTTTTAAAACCTACCAATACAAGCAATATATCATTGATATGTTGCATGATGGTTATAAAAACATCATCCCGGTATTGGATAATAAAGAGGAATTTAATCTTTTTGATGATGAAGTGGATATTGATACACCTTGTAATTTAGGTATCCGTATTGCCGCTGAGGAACAACCAGATTCGCAATTTTACACTTCGCGTTTGGGTGTTCGTATGGAAGATATCATCGAATTTTACAACAATAAAATTGTTCATAATCCGAACTTTCGAGTAAAATTATTGCACTTCTTTATCAATTCTGGTATTACCGATTCGCCTTATTACTGGAATGAGTTAGAGAAATATGTAACGCTTTATTGTAAGTTCAAAAAAATCAATCCTGATTTAGATACCTTGGATATTGGTGGTGGTATGCCATTTAAAGATTCACTGGTTTTCGATTTCGATTACGAGTACATGGTAAACGAAATTGTAAAAAGGATTAAGGAAATTTGCGCCATACACGATGTAATGGAACCAGATATTATTACTGAATTTGGTAAATATACGGTTGCTGAAGCTTCTGGAATTTTATATAAAGTTTTAGGCAGAAAACAACAGAATGATCGTGAGCGTTGGTTAATGTTAGATGGTTCTTTCATCACTAACTTACCCGATGTTTGGGCCTTAAACCAAAAATATATTTTATTGCCAATTAATAACTGGGATGCTGAATATGAGCGTGTGAATCTAGGTGGTATCACTTGCGATGGTCAGGATTATTACAACCAGGAAGCGCACATGAATAGTGTATTCATGCCGAAAACACGTAAAGTACAATATTTAGGTTTTTTCCATACGGGAGCTTATCAGGAAGTTTTGAGTGGCTACGGTGGTATTCATCATTGCTTATTGCCAAGCCCGAAGCATGTTTTAATTCGCAGAAATCGCGATGAAAGCTTTAACTTTGAGGTTTTCGGAGAGGAACAAAATAGTAAACAGGTTTTGAAGATTCTGGGTTACTAAATAACCGCAAAGGACACAAAGTTTTCGCAAAGAGCGCTGAGTTAATACTTGGCGCTTTTTTTATGTTATTGTCTAGACGCAACTGGTTAAAAAAATCAATATATTTGTACATAATTTTGTACAAAAAATTGAATTATGTTAATAGCGAGTATTTCTGATTTTAGAAAAGACATCAAATCTTATCTTGATAAAGTGGTTAAAAACTTCGAAACCTTAATCATTAATAGAGGTAAAGATGAAGGTATTGTCGTGATGTCTTTGAATGAATACAATGCTTTAATGGCTACTAACCATGAGCTATCTTCACGAAAAAATGAAATGCGGTTGGATGCCGCAATCAAAAATTCAAGAGATGGAAAGTCTTTCGAAAAGGAATTAATAGAAGATTACGATGAAATATAAATTCGTAGATGAATCGTGGGAAGACTATCTCTATTGGCAACAAACCGACAAGAAAAAGTTGAAGAAAATTAATGAATTACTTAAAGATATTTCCCGAAATCCATTTTCAGGTATCGGCAAACCAGAACCATTAAAACATAAGTATGCAGGATTTTGGTCAAGAAGGATAGACTTATATATGCAATTCGGTAAAGTAGACGACCCATCGATTATAGATTTCACACTTCCTGCTGATGCTCCGGAAACGGCAGCAATTCTTAAAGCAAATAAACCACATCAGGATTTTAAAGCCTATGTTGGTTGTGCAAAATGGAATAAGGCGGATTTAAAAGGCTTTTATCCGAAAGGGACAAAAGATGAGCTAAGTTATTATTCAACACAATTTAATTCGATTGAATTAAACGCAACTTTCTACGGAATGCCAAGTAGCGAACAGGTAATTACCTGGACAGAAAAAACGCCTGCAGATTTCAAATTTTTCCCGAAATTAACCAATACCATTAGTCACTTTAAAAGGCTGATTAATGTTAAAGAACCCGTTGAGCAATATTGTGACGCAATTAGCAATTTCGAAGATAAGCTGGGCATGGCTTTCCTTCAATTACATGACAACTTCAAGCCAAAGGATTTTGAGCGTCTTAAAATTGTTATCCAGGAATTTCCAAAAGTGATTCCATTGGGTGTTGAGGTACGAAATGGGGAATGGTTTTCAAATGCTGCGATTGCAACTGAATTTGAGAAATTGTTTGAAGATAATGGCATTACCAACATCATTGTAGATACCGCTGGTCGCAGAGATATGTTGCACATGCGCCTTACCACCCCAACTGCCTTTGTACGTTATGTTGGCGCCAACCATGAAAGCGATTATTCGAGGTTAGATGAATGGATTGATCGTATTGTTAAATGGAAGGAAGAAGGTTTGCAAAACTTATATTTCTTTGTACACCAGAATGTTGAATT
>SEDB01000672.1 GCA_004210715.1 Pedobacter sp. | reverse complement strand
CTAATACCCGTTTTCTTGCAGATGAAGTGCAATAACCAGATCGGACCAATTAACAGGAATTTAACATCATCTAAGAAGGATGGTTTTTTACCTTCAATTTTATGTCCGATGAATTGACCTACCCAGGCGGCGATAAATATGGCTGCATAAATGGCATAAGCCGTTCCGCTACCTAAACCAACTGCCTGTTCTATTTTAACGATAATATAACTCATTAAACCCACCACCCAAATCATCAGGAAAAATAATACAGGAGATAGCGTGAAATAATAGTACAAGCTAAAGGCCAAGAGAAACGACGCCCAATTGAAAAAACCATTGTAACTCCCTAAAAAACCAATGTGAGGAAATGGAATTTGCCAAACTAAACCCAGCAAACTAAATACAATTAATGGGACACAAATCCAATGCACCAATTTATTGGTTGAATTTTGGTGGCTCTCGGCATACTTATCGAAAAGTAGGTCAACAGGGCGCTTTGGTTCAATTTGTATAGTCGGCTTGCTCATGATGTAAAATTAGAAAAAAATGTTGGAGATACCATTATCATAGGTATATCGTCATTGCGAGGTACGAAGCAATCTATTCCGCAATAACAGAAAGTAAATCACTGTTATACAATTCATTAAGAAACGTTAAAATCTATGGGAACCCTGGCAACAAAAAAAAGCGATGGAAAAATTCCATCGCTAATTTATATATCGTTTCGTGCGATCACGAATCGAGGCAACAACTTTATAATCTGTGTGATCAATCGCTTTAGCGTAAAGACAGTGTAATTGTAATTACTTAGCAAATGCTACCGAACGTGTTTCACGAATAACAGTAACCTTGATCTGACCTGGATAAGTCATCTCCGTTTGAATACGCGTTGAAATATCTGCAGCCAGTAACTCTGCCTGTGCATCTGTAATTCTTTCACTTTCTACAATTACACGTAATTCTCTACCAGCTTGAATCGCGAAAGTTTTCTCTACACCAGGGTAAGATAAAGCCAGTTCTTCAAGATCTTTTAAACGCTTAATGTAGCTTTCTACCACTTCTCTACGTGCACCCGGACGAGCACCAGAGATGGCATCACAAGCCTGAATGATTGGAGAAATCATCGAAGTCATTTCAATTTCGTCGTGGTGGGCACCAAT
>SEDB01000671.1 GCA_004210715.1 Pedobacter sp. | reverse complement strand
GGCATAACCCAAAATAGATTGCAACGGCGTTCTGATTTCATGGCTCATGTTGGATAGAAAGCGTTGCTTAGCTTTGCCATGATATTCTGCCTCATCTTTGGCCTGCTCCAGTTCTTTACGGTATCGATTACTTTTGGTAATGTCCGTTAATATCAAATAAAGTAAGATTACGGTTAATAAAAAGAAAGTGATGATTATCGCCGTAATTTGAGTAATGCCATCATTCACCACCTGTTTTGCCTGAATGCCGTTTAAATCAACCTGCGCAACAGCTTGTCCTTCAACCTGTCTTAAAATTTGCAATATCTGACTGGTTAATGTATTGCTCGCATTGGAAAGTTCGGCTTCACGTTTGATAAATTTTTGGCTTTTTTTGCGTTGTTCCAGTTCGATATTTTTCAAAGAGCCGGTCATGCTCTTCATGATACTATCTTCAGCCTTGGCGTTTAAAGTATCACGTTTTACCTTAAACTCTTCGTTGATGATTTTATAAACATCGGATTTCTTTTTCCCGAAAAGCTTACTTAAAAAACCTCTTGATTTCTCTTCTTCTTCTGGTGCAACCGTAGTGGTAGATGTGGTGGTTTCGGTGGTTAAAACTGCACTGTCGGTTTGCATGGCTCGTGATTCCACCAGCTCATTTAGCTTTTTAACCTCATTGGAGAAAGATTTTGTGTTTACCAAAGTCTCCCGAACCTGCAGGTAGGAAACGAATTGTTTATCTCGCTGGGTCAATAGGTTTTTGATTGATCTAATTCGGGCCAGCTGGGCAGAATCGCCTTTATAAAGTTTGCGCAGTGTATCCAAATCAGACCTTACTCTTCTTGATTCTCTTAAGAAACTATAATCTCCTTGTTTATTAAACGCTTCATCTCGCTGAAGCTGGTCCAAGCGGGCAATTTTGTGCGATAAATCATTAACCAGGCGAAGTTTGTCGTTTGGTGCAGAAATCACTTCAACTGTATTGAGCATTCTGGTAAAAGCAAATTTACTGATGCCCCAAGCCAATAACAAAGCAAAACAGGCAAAAAGAAACCCAATGATGACTTTACTTTTTACTGCCCTGAAGAAACGTTTTTGAATTACGGCTGCCATTAAATGTAGGATTGGTCTTCCTATTTAAACGAAATTTTCGCGGAAAAG
>SEDB01000165.1 GCA_004210715.1 Pedobacter sp. | reverse complement strand
TCATTGTTGATATCTCTCGAAGAATTGTAATTTCTTATTTGAACTTCATATTTATCATAGATAACATCATTATTTAATTCACTTGATACGGCATTTTCTATTACTGATAATCGTGAATTTGCTGATTGATTGGTTGGCACCAAGTTCCAATTTTCAGCTGGACCGTGAAGAATAGCACTTAAAAGATGTACTCTTCGCCAATCAATAATCCTACTTGCCCTGCCAGAACTTGTAATTCCATTCGTTCTATTAGAATTTAAATAACTGGCTATTTCCCAACCTAGAGGACCATTTGAACCTGATACATTTTCTCCGTGGGTATTTCCTGAAAGCTTTGTTAATGGTTGAGCAGTCACTTTATTTGCTTTGCCACCCGTCATTTGAAAAGTTACATTCGATAACGGTAGGTCAACATCTTCAACACCACCAATTTGAAGTTGAGATTTAATATTATCAAGAAACAAACTGATATCGGCCTGGATATTTCTTGTTGATTCCGTTCCTGATCTAGCGCTTTCCAAATGTGTATTAATAAACGAATCCATATCTCTTTTTAAAGACATAGCTGTTTCACAGGCCGTAATTTTTGGTGCATTCGATGCTCTAGCTCTTCTTAGTTTGGTTAAACGACGATTAATTTTTAACTCCAACGGCTCTGGATTATTGCTTGCAACAATTAAATGACTATTTGTTTCCTCACCAGAGAAATATAATTCATGGTGTTGACCGTCTTCTGTATTGAATTCCTTTCTTAACCCCAACCAGCCTAATAAGGTACTTACAGCACTCCTACCTGCATCTACTACCGCTCCGCCAATTCTAATCGCTTGATCAATTACCCACAAAATTCCATTATCAATTCGAGCTTTTACCGATTCCAAAATCTCCTGCATTCGTGTGGCTATTCTTCCGAAACCAAATTGATTGGCCAAGAAACCAATCATGATGGGCAATGAGTTGGCTAAAATTCCTTCCAAGAAATTGGCTGCCCCTGCAATATTTCCCCTTGCAACATCAGCGAGCATGGTTACGTATTGATTGATGATCCGTAGGATAGGAACGAAGTATTCGGTAAAGCTTTGAATTGCCCGGTAAACTGCCAAAATACTATTTACCACAGGCATGATACCTGAAATATCGAGCATACTTAAAAGCCAGGCTGTTGCCTGGGCCATAATTCTTTCATTAATGAAGGTTACGATATTTCCAATTACAGTATCCCAAAGATTGCTTAGTTGTTCTTGAATTCTCTCCCAAATAGCTGCAGGACCGCGTTCCACCACCTCTGCAACAAAGCTCCAGGCACCGGTAGCCATATCAAGCATACCACGTAAACGTTGCGCTCTTTCCTCTCCAATTCTAGTTGCCAGTAAATTAAAAATGTTATCGATGGTTATTCCGAGTACTTGAAGTATAAAACTGAATATTGAGCCAAAAGAAAAATCTGTTGGGGGCGTAATGCCCATTGCCTGCATTTCTGCAGTTAGCCAATTTACCACGCCTGACAGTAAATGTGTTCCTATATTTCCAAAAAACTGAGTAAAACCCTGTTGCAAACCACTGAGCAAATTGATAAAAAATCCAACCGGATTTCCTAAAATATCTACGACAGCTTGTGATGCATTGGCTAAAATAGAAACAATCAGTTCTGGAGGAATGCCAACCAAACTCAACAACTCTCTAAAGAAAGTCCACATGGCACCAGGTAAATTACCATCAACAAATACCTGATAAAGAATGGTCATTACAATTTCCTGAGCCCTAGCCCAAATATCTCCAATAGCCATGATTTGATTAAAGAGGGGAATCCTGCTCAGGATTTGTTCGATTAGGAAGTTTTTTATCGGGTTTTGGATGCATTCCGGAATAAGCTTGAATGGCCCTAAAATAAAATCTCCAGCCCTTCCTGCTAAATCGCCTAGGGTATTTACAATTTGTTGTAAAGCATTTAGTACCGGATGAATGAAACCAGCTAAATACCCCAATCCTTCACTGGCCATGTTAAATAGGCTGATGACTCCGGTTTGCACCCAGGTACTCAAACTCAATGCGGTGTCATTAACCCATGAAATTGCTGGGGCCGCGGCCGAAAATATGGAACTAGAAGCCAAAGTGCTATAAAACCCTGTAATTTGATTAACAAAACCTCCCACATTTTCAGCAACCCACAAGCCTGTATTACTAATTCCCAGCTGCACTTCAATAATTTTTGCTTGTATTGCTGGAAGAATTATATCTCTTAATGAAGCTTGTTGGGCTTGTGCTGCCACTCCCGATCCATCATCGCCCATGGCAGTTGCCATTCCGTTTACACCAGAAGCAAAACTGGAAACCGTATCACGCAAATTCATGATGGCGCTAAGGGGTAAAATATCCATTACCTTGGTAGCGATTTGCTGCACAGGTTCGATAATCGGGCGAATGGTTTCCTTAATTCCTGTCCAGGCCTCTTCGGCTTTTCCAGTTACCCATTGAATAATACCATTTGAATTTTCTGCACCTGAACCATCAGCTCCGAAACCTAGTGTAGATTTTACCCAATCCCAGGCCATAGCACCATACTCCCGCACTGGCGATGTCCATTCCCAAATACTTTGACCAATTCCCTGCATCCATGCCCATACATCACTTGCAGTTTGTCCAAGCCAATCTACCACAGGTGCCCCAAACGAGCTCCACAAACCAGAAAAGAAATCTCCAATTGGCCGAACGAAATCAGTTAGTCCTGTCCATGCATCGGTAGCAATTGTGGTAATCACATTTTTGAGCGCTGTAACTGCAGCTAATAATGGTGCGCAATCGCCATCAATCAAGGCCTGCATAATAACCGACACCCGTTCGTATAGCATTGAAAATACAGCAATTAAATTGGTAACAAAGCTGCCAACTGCGGGAAAACGATCAAACAATCGATTTAAACTTGTCATCAATTTTTCTCGCAAAAAGCCAAGAATTCCTTTGCTACTAATCTCCCTTAATAATTGTACGAATGCAGCTGGGGCAATTTCTTCTACAATTTCCCAAGCACTGTCTGCAAGCCACTCGCCCAAATCCCAGCGTTGTACCTGCTCATCACTGCAATCGCATCGGTTAATTTGTTCTGGTTGATCAACTTTACGTAAAACCTTTTCTTTTTCTTCGGTTTTAAGTTGCACACTGTCACCTTGTTGTATGGTGTGCGTAAGTTCATGAGCCAGTAAAAATTTTCCTCTTGATGAATTGGGGTTATATTCGCCTTGATTGAAATAAATATCATTGCCTACCGTGAAAGCCCTGGCATTTACATGAGTCGTCATTTTTGCAGCGTGGGCATTATCATGGATTTTAACACTGGAAAAATCAGCACCAATTTTTCCACCTAGGTCTGATTTTACATGGCTGGGTAGGCTTGAACCGATACCTTTAGTTGATGCGATTCCAGATTGAACAGCATTTGGAGCGTTTCCGCCAGAAGAAAACGATTCACCAGCTTTAGCTTGTAAAACCTCAGGCTGGTCAATACCTTTTAGTTTTTCTTCCTTACGGGATATTTTCTCTTCACCTTCGCAATTATTACATTTCCGCTGAACATTCATTGCTGCTATTCCAGCACCAATTCCACCCATTGCAAAATCAACCTTAGCAGGCATTCGCATCACTTTTTCGGCAATATGATCGGCCTGTTGCTCCTGAGGGTCGTTAACGGCACCAACTTTTAATTTTGCCTGAACACAATGAGCTCTTGGTCTGTTGTGCGATACAGACTTAAAAGAGGAATTGCTATATACCAGCGCAGCGCCCATAACTTACATTGTTCTTCCAGATTTTTTTAGTTCTCCTTTTATTCCTTCCAAAACATCTTTTTGCCTGATTTCTGTTGCCCCATCTTTAAGCATTCTTAAAGTAGCATATCGAACTACATTGATAATTACACCTCCGGAAAGTTCATACTTTTCGGCAATTTCCAAAAGATTTACCTTAGGCTCTAGCTTGGTTATTTTCGAAAAACTTTGTTGCCAGAGTTTCAAACGTTGAGGGCTATGAGGAATTGGAAATTCAATAATGGATTGAAACCGTCGTAAAAAGGCCTGATCGATATTTTGTTTAAAATTACTTGCCAAAATAACCAAGCCATTATGATCTTCGATCCGCTGCAACAAATAACTTGTTTCCTGATTGGCATAACGATCGCGGGCATCACTTACATTGGTACGTTTACCAAAAAGCGCATCAGCTTCATCAAAAAACAATATCCATTGCTGGTTTTCGGCTGCATCAAAAACCTTCGATAAATTCTTACCTGTTTCGCCAATGTACTTGCTTACAATTCTACTCAAATCTATTCGGTACACCGGAAAACCATGTTTTTTACCCAAAAGTGATGCTGCAAGCGATTTTCCTGTTCCAGGTTGGCCATAAAACAATGCCCTAAAACCTGGCTTGAGTATGCTTTTCAAACCAAGCTCATTCATCATCGTATGGTTATGCTGTAACCAGGTATCTATTAGCTCGAGTTGATCAAAAGTTTGAGGTGGTAAAACCAAATCATTGATTTGCATTTGTGTCTCAATCAGCTGCGCCGGAAATTCGGTGGAAAACCGAGGTCTGCTCCTTTCACCTGTTGTAAATTCTTCAAACCAATTTTTGTTAATATGAAGTGGAATACTCGAAATAGGTTCACCAGGCGGAAGTGGCTCGTATTCCAAAACATCCAAGGCAAAAAGCGGATGCTTGGCATCAAACAATTTCATCAAATTAAATCTGAGCGATAAATCATCAGCAGCTATGATAAACAAAAATGTTTCAGCTGTTGGTAAAAAACCACTAAAAACGTTTCCTTTTCTCCCGCCAAATTCTGTAAATATTTGCCCGGTTACCGAGTTTTGCACCAAAAAGATATCCAGGCATTGTGGCTTAACCTGACTAACCATTGCCAGGAAAAGTAGTAAACGCTCTTCAAAACTAAAATGTTTTTCGGCGACGAATTGGCCATATTTTGAATTGAATTCACTTAAATCTGGAGGTTGCGCATCAAAAACTGATGTACCAGCAGGAACATTGCCAAAATTAATAGCACTGCGAAGTTGCAGCACCTTTTCAAACCAAAACAATTCGGCCTGAATAGCACCTGCGTTATCTTGCATAATGGTACTTACCAATTTACCTGTATTAAATATTTGTTCCATGTAAGTTTTATCATTGTTAAACCCCAAGGCAATCGATCTAATAAAACGTCAATGCCTTAAGTAAAAGGAGGCTTTCATCTTCAGGATACTGATTATAAACAAGATAATGAAGATAAACAATTGCCCTCTGTTGTGAATAAATGTCTAAAAAAAAGCCATCATTGAGCCACTTAAAGCTTTCGAAAAGCGACTTAATAAAGGGATGGATGATTACCAAACCTGCATTTTCAATGATTAAAGAATCTAATGGAAGTGTTTTAACTGTAGTTTTTTTTGGAGAGCTTTCACTAAAGTTATCGACCGGGGTTTTCTTTAGTTCAACATCATTACTCTTTAAAGTTGCTAGAAATTTAGACAGCGTGTTTGAATGTATGTTCTGCTTTTTTGAACCGCTATTTTTCGCATCGAAAGTTTGTTGAATTTCTTTGATTTTGCTGCCTTCTGAAGGGTTTTTCTTAACGAAATCAATTAGCCAATTTTCAAAAATTACAGTTGCTTGTTCAGTCTTGAACTCTTTAAAATTGATCAGACAAAAATCGACCATTTTTTGAAATAAAATAGGATTAACGTACAACTTAATATGTGTTTTTAACCCGTCCGTTTCGGATGGAGCAATATATTGTTCAAAAAACAGAGACCGACTAATTAACTGTTTCAACCGGTTAAAAATAACAACATCTTCCTTTACAGAATCAATAAATTGTGAAAAAAGCAAAATGTTATTTTTGTAAATAGTCAATAGAATTTTACTCGGCTGAAAGCTTATCGATGATGAAATCCACCAGGGTTTTAACCCGGTTTCACAGTAATAAACCAATGCTTCGTAATCATTAATATAGGTTTCAATTTGATCGGAAATTTTTCCACTATTTTGCAGCGATTTACGGGTAAATCGCCCTGCATTTTTAAATAACTTAAGTTGCGCTTTATTTAAATCATTCTCTTTTGTAATTTTACTTAACTTAAACGCATTCAATTGATTAAGCAATTGAAAATAAATCTGCTCTTTCATTACTTCGGTTAATTTATTAAGTGGAACATCTCCTAAGTTTAAATCTAATTTTTTGATTCGAACAGTATCATTTAAAGCTACTTGATCGAATACTGAATTAAATAAAACGGGCAATTCATTACTACAAAATTCGCCGACTTGCGCTTGCACAAGCTCCCAATCCTGTTGGCTTTCAACAGTTAACTTCATTTTTTGAGAATGGATAATGTGATTGCTCATGTTTAATTATACTTTACCGAATGCGAAATCCAAAAAGTTGTCTTGATCTCCTACAGATACAGATTTTGTTTGTGGAGGAAATTGTGTAACGGAAGCTGATGCCGTAATTTCATATTCTCCAGCAGGCAACAATATATTAAAATAGGCACCTGAGTAAGATTGCTCTTTTATAAATGTTTTTCCTTGATAAGCAGTTATTTTAAAGGCTTTAACTCCAGATACTCTCCCACTGAGTT
>SEDB01000670.1 GCA_004210715.1 Pedobacter sp. | reverse complement strand
CTTTCATATAACAACCTGGTAGACGTAGATGCTGCTGTAGCATTGATTGATGAATTCCAGGATCCTACTTTTGCGATCTTAAAACATACAAATGCTTGTGGTATCGCCTCTCGCCCTACCGTTAAACAAGCTTGGATTGATGCACTAGCCTGTGATCCAGTCTCAGCTTTCGGTGGTGTATTAATTACCAATGTTGAAGTGGATTTAGCAACAGCTGAAGAAATCAACAACTTGTTTTTTGAAGTTTTAATCGCACCTTCTTACCAGGCGGAAGCGGTTGAGTTATTCAGCAAAAAGAAAAACCGCGTGATTTTGCAACGCAATAATGTTGAGTTGAGCAAAAAGCAATTCAAAACTTTATTAAACGGTGTGATCGAGCAAGACAAAGATTTAATTATCGAAGGTCCGGAGCAAATGACAACCGTTACCGATAAAGCACCAACTGCTCAGGAATTAAAAGATTTACACTTTGCCAATAAAATTGTAAAGCACACTAAATCAAACACCATTGTTTTGGTTAAGGATGATGTGTTAATTGCTAGCGGGGTTGGTCAAACGTCTCGTGTTGATGCCTTGAGACAAGCCATTGAAAAAGCGGCATCTTTCGGTTTCAGCGTAGAAGGTAGTGCAATGGCATCTGATGCTTTTTTCCCTTTCCCTGACTGTGTGGAAATTGCAGCTGATGCTGGAATTACAGCTGTTTTACAACCGGGTGGTTCTATCAAAGATGCTGATTCAGTTGCGAAAGCGAATGAAAAAGGCATTGCAATGGTGACTACAGGCGTGAGACACTTTAAACACTAGTTTAGGTGTTTGGTTGATTATATGGTTAATTGTTTAGGGATTTTGCCCAAACCAAAAAAACCAAAAACCTAACCAACCAAAAAACTAACAGACTAAACAATAAAAAGCCTATTTTTACATTAGGTTTAATATAGATTTAACAATTTAAAGAAATATAACTCATACATGGGATTATTCAATTGGTTTACGCAGGAAGTTGCCATCGATTTAGGCACTGCGAACACCTTAATTATACATAACGACAAAGTAGTTGTAGATGAACCATCTATTGTTGCTTTTGATCGCACTACCAACAAAGTAATCGCTATAGGTCGTCAGGCGATGCAAATGGAGGGTAAAAC
>SEDB01000164.1 GCA_004210715.1 Pedobacter sp. | reverse complement strand
TTATAGCTTGCTCAACACTTATTTCATCTGCTAGATTAACGGCTAATGGAAGAAATTTTTCAGAATTTGAATTTACTGCGGCAATTAAATCATTTACATTTCTGGATGTTGCCGCAACAAATTGACCTGCTTTTAATAACTGGTTTACTAAACTTAGTCCTAATCCTTTAGATGCACCGGTTACAAACCAAACTTTTTTAAGTCCCATAATTTTATCCTTTTTGTTGAGACAAAATTACATTGAGAATTAAAATCCGTTATTACGCTAATCAAACTGATGATTACGAAATTCAAACAATTCGATAAGAAGTTGGTGTATGATTGGTTAATTTCTTGAAAAAGTTGTTAAAATGTGTTGGCTCTTCAAAACCCAGGCAATAACCAATTTCAGAAATATTCCAATCTGTATGTTTAAGCAAGGCTTTTGCTTCACTTAATAAACGCTCAGTAATATAATGTGTAGTTGTTCTGCCGGTGGTTTCTTTTATGGCTCGGTTAAGGTGGTTAACATGAACAGAAAGCTGGTTAGCATAATCTTTTGCCGAACGCATGGTAAAACGTTGTGATGGATTTTCGATTGGGAACTGTCTTTCTAACAACTCTGTGAAAATTGAAGTAATCCTTGAGTTTGCATCAGGATGTTTATATAAAACCTCTGATGGATTGGTTTTGAGTGCGAAATGTGTAATCTCTGTTGTAAAGTTTCTGAGCAAATCATATTTATAAATATAATCGCTACCGATTTCCTCTAGCATTTTCTCGAAGATTGAAGAAATCAGCTCGTCTTGCTTTTCATCTAAAACATACGCAGGCTTACCACCAATGGCAAACATGGGTAAATCGCCAATTTTTCCACGGATTTTCTCGTTAAAAAAAGCCTCCGTAAATATGCAGAAATAACCTCTTACATCACTCATTTTACCACTGGCCAATTCCCAAGTGTAAGGTACCTGTGGATTAAAAAACATCAGTGCCGTACCATTAATCTCCACGCTTTTGTCAGCATAATGGTAAATGTTATGGCCACGGTTCAACGCAATTTTATAAAAATCCCGCCTACTGTAATTCATTGGGGGTTTGTCATCCCCAACGCAATCTTCCATCCTAAAAACATTAAAATGGCCAATATCTTTTTGTAAGCTATCTGGTAGGAAATCGAATTTATTTTGATAAAAATCTTCCAGGCTTTCTGTATTACTCATAAACCAAAGTTACAAAATTCAAACTAATAAGTCAAAACGTCATTTCGACAGAAGCGATGAAATTTTTGTATATCGTCTCACCACTGGTATGTCAAATTCATTTCAGTGATGAATTAATAGTTCGTAGCTTCAATAAATCACTTCATATTTTTCCACCGTTGCTCAGGTCAGTTTAAGGATTATTCATAGCTGATGTGCAGTTCTTCCATATTAAATAGTACATTATCATGATAAATATATTTGTATTTAATATACCAATCGGTATATATTTGCATTGTCAATATAAATCAGCATGACCAAAGCAGAGAAAACCAGAAATTACATTGTAGAGAAAACGGCACCAATTTTTAATATGAAAGGTTACGCCGGAACTTCTTTAAATGATATTACTGTTGCAACTGGCTTAACTAAAGGCAGTATTTATGGGAACTTCTCCAATAAAGACGAGGTGGCTTTAGCTGCTTTTGACTATAATTTAAATAATAACGTATCTAAAATTGAGGCTGAAATGAGTAACCAAGTCAGCATCAAAGGAAAGCTTTTGGTTTACGTAAGCATTTATCAAACTTTTATAGTGGGTGCAGTTTCTCAAGGCGGTTGCCCGATATTAAATACCGCAATCGATGCAGATGATACCCATCCAGCCTTACGTGAGAAAGCTTTGAAAGCTGTTTTATCATGGAAAAAGAGAATTATAAAATTGGTAGAAGAGGGAATTTCAAATCAGGAAATTAAAGCAGAAAATAACCCTGAACAAATCGCCTTAACTGTAATCGCTATGATAGAAGGTGGAATCATGATTTCGCGTTTGACCAATAAACTCGACAACTGGAATTTAATTATGGATTCTTTAAAAAAATATATTAATAGCCTCGGCTAAAAAATTTTAAACTAAAATATACCGATTGGTATAAATTAAAATCACAAATATGAAAACTACACAAAACACAGTATTAATTATCGGCGGAACCGCTGGCATTGGATTAGAAATTGTAAAACAGCTAACTGCGCTAAATAACCATGTTATTGTTACGGGCCGAAATAAGGAACGTCTTGATTCTGCATTGGCGAGCTTGAAGAACGTTACCGCGATACCTTTTGATGTGAGCAAAGAAAATGAAGTGGATAATTTGGTTGAACGCATTAGCAAGGATTTTCCAAATTTAAATATGGTAATCAATAATGCCGGTAGAGCAATTCTTTATAGTTTGGCTGATGAAAGCCAAGATGCTTTCGCTAATGCTGAAGATGAAATGCTTACCAATTATTTGTCTATCATCAGAATAAATCAAAAATTACTACCCATTTTAAAAACGCAGTCAGAAGCGGCAATTGTAAATGTTTCATCGGTTGTGGCTTACGTTCCTGGTATAACCTTGCCAACTTATGCCTCAAGCAAAGCAGCTTTACATTCATATACTACTTCCCTTAGATTAAGTCTCGAAGATACTTCAGTTAAAGTTTTTGAGTTGATGCCACCATTGGTTGATACCGAGTTCTCGAAAGCAATCGGGGGGCAAAATGGAATCAAACCATCTGTTGTTGCTGATGAATTTATTGCTGCCCTGGCAAAAGATGAGTTCGAAATTAGGGTGGGAGACACCGCTAAAATTTATGAATTGTTCCGTCAATCGCCTCTTGATGCTTTAAATGTGATGAATGCGAATAGAAAAGCATGATTGAAGACAGCCATATAATTCACTGGCAGGAATGAAAAAGAAAATAACTTTTGCCTTTATTATGGCAATTTTTACAACAGGAATTGTCACCTTTGCGGCAATAAGCGTAAACTTAGGTTTCAGCGAGAACTTTTTTAAAGTCTGGCTAAAATCGTGGGGCATTTCTTATATGGTGGCCATTCCTGCTATATTAATTATTGGCCCGAAAGTTCAGGCTTTCGTTGATTACCTGTTTGCAGAAAAAAATAAAAACAAATAAAATGAAACGAGTAGTTGTAACTGGATTAGGCGCAATAACACCTCTTGGAAACAATGTTGAAAGCTTTTGGAGGAATATTTTAGAGGGTAAAAGTGGCGTTGGCCTAATTACCAAATTCGACACCAGCAAATTTAAAACACATTTCGCCGCTGAGGTTAAAGATTTTAATCCTGAATCTTTCCTTGATAAAAAAGAGGCGAGAAAATTTGATACGTTTACGCAATATGCCATCGCATCCAGCGACCAGGCCATTACTAATGCCGGTCTTGATTTCACATCAATGACTGATGAACAATTGGCGGAAGTTGGCGTAATATGGGCAACAGGAAACGGTGGGATATCAACCTTTGAACAACAGCTGGCTGAATTTCATCAGGGAGATGGAACGCCTAGATTCAGTCCGTTCTTTATTCCAAAGATGATTGTTGATATTGCTGCAGGTGCAATTTCTATTCGCCACAAGCTCCGCGGACCGAATTATTGTACAGTTTCTGCCTGTGCATCATCAAACACGGCAATTATAAATGCTTTTGATACCATTCGTTTGGGCAAGGCAAATGTGATGGTTGCGGGTGGTTCTGAGGCTGCAATTACGGAGGCATCTGTTGGTGGATTTAGTGCCGCTCAGGCTTTATCTAAAAGAAATGAGAGTCCGGAAACAGCATCCAGACCATTTGATGAAAGCCGTGATGGTTTTGTAATGGGCGAGGGCGCAGGAGCACTAATTTTAGAGGATTTAGAACATGCCTTAAATCGTGGTGCGCACATTTATGCTGAGATTGTGGGTGGCGGAATGGCTGCCGATGCCTATCATTTAACAGGAACACCTCCGGATGGAATTGGTGCAACCCTGGGGATGAGAAAAGCGTTGAATGATGCTAATATTTCTGCTGATAAAATCGATTACATTAACGCCCATGCTACTTCTACAGGTTTAGGCGATTTAAGTGAATTGAATGCTATTAAAAACGTTTTCGATGGTTTACCGGTTATAATCGGCGCATCAAAATCAATGACTGGCCATTTATTAGGCGCAGCTGGTGCTGTAGAAAGTTTAATCAGCATTTTAGCTATTAGAGATGGAATTATCCCACCAACCATTAATACAGAAAAACTGGATGAGAAAATTCCTCAAGGATTAAATATTGTAATGGCAGAACCTATTAAAAAAGAAATCAACTATGTGTTGAACAATACTTTTGGTTTCGGCGGGCATGTAGCCAGTACAATTTTCAAGAAATACGAGAATTAATTATTTATCCATTAATAGGTTAACGAGTTCTTTTAATTCTTCGAGTTCTTGTTCCAATTTAACAATACGATTTTCCAGCGCATCATTGGGCTGGAAAATTGTTGTTTGTTGCACTTGCTGTTCTGGTCCCTGAACATCAGCTTGTTCGCCCAATAAATGCACAAATCTCGCCTCTTTTTGCCCTGCCTTTTTAGGTAAAAGCTTCACAAAAGCAGGCGCCTCATCCGAGAGTTTTTGCAATTGCTCTACAATTTCTTCAATACTTTCAAATTCGAATAATCTTCCAGAATTGCTGTTAATTTCTCCAGGCGTTAATGGTCCACGTAAGAGTAATAAACAAATTATCGAAAGTTCTGATGATACCAAAGGATAAACAATACCTAGATTATGCTTGTATTTAATTACTCTACTCGAACCACCTGTTGCAGTGGATATTAAGCCTTTTAATTTAAGTGAATTTAGCGTTAAAGTCACTGTTTCCTCATCATAGTTTACAACTGGATTTCTAGAGCTTTTCTGATTACAAGCAGCCGTTAAACTATTTAATGTCATGGGGTAGTAATCAGGAGTGGTTCTGCTTTTCTCAATGAGTGAGCCTAACACGCGTTGTTCTTCTGCTGATAAATCGGGTAGTGGCTTAATTTCTTCCATTCGATAAAAATAGAAATTGAGTTGACATTCCGGAAATTATTTTTTGATATTGAATTTTCCTATGGCTTATACATAAGCCTGTCGTCATTTCGACTCAAGCCCAGCGTAATGGAAAAATCTTTGAGCTCGATTCATTTAAAAGGCAAAGATTTCTCCGCTTCGGTCGAAATGACGGCTAGTTAAATATTGCAAGGAAATAGTTAGTTATAAATTTATTACTCGCTAGAATTATTCTAAATTCCTAAATCACTGTTTTTTGCGGTTTAGATTAACGAACTTTAGAAAACAACAACATCTCAAAACATATTTTATGCAATCATCTGATAAGGAATCAAATCAGGGCGATTCGAGGAGGGATTTTTTAAAGAAAAGCTCTTTGATTACAGCCATCGCCTTAACACCATCTTTAGCGGTTAAAGCTGCAGAAAACCAAGCTGATGAACGTTTCGCTGAACTTTTCGAAAAAATACCACTCCATCTAACTGTAAATAATAAAGTTTATAAAACGAATATTGAACCAAGGGTTAC
>SEDB01000163.1 GCA_004210715.1 Pedobacter sp. | reverse complement strand
ATTGGCTCGCCGTTTTTAAAGCTTTTAGGAGAGAGATTGGATCTCAGTGCAGCTTTTAAGTCATTTTTATCTTCATCATTTTTTTTCTTTGCACTGAATTGCGACACCAAATCATCGGCTCCTGCCTGTTCCAATTCATCATAGCCCACGCCCATTTCCGGATCGAGCGCTATGGAAAGCGGAATTTCCTGCTGATCAAATTTAAGTTTAAACCTATTAACGAAACTTTTTAGGGCATCACGATCATCAGATTTCATGATCTTGCCTAACACCCCAATTAAACCAGGCAATGGTTTAAGGAGTTTTTCATCAAGACCACCACTTATTGTTTTTCGCTGTGCTATTAAATATTGAGGTTTATCATTAGTATTGGCAATCCCAAGCCTATCAAAATAATCTTGCCCGATAATATTCGGATCATGTTCGCTGAAAATGAGTTGAAGTGAATGCATATCGCTTAAAAGCTCCAGCAGATCATCTTTTCCAGCATCCTCAATCTCAAGTTCCTTAATCAGGGCATTTATAGCGATGGGACTATTGCAAATGGTTAAAATCTGTTTTACAAAATCGTTGTCATCAATTTCAGCCAGTTCAAAAACCCCATCTGTACAGGCAATGTAACGGATGCTATTATGTGTGGGGTAATAACTACTGTTGCTAAACAATTGAGTATTTTCAGTGAGCAATTGTTTAAAATTAAGATGGAGTTCGTTACGATAAGGCCAGTCAACGAAGCGATGAACAATTTCTTCTTCGTTAATTGTAATTTTTGATTCCTTTTCGTGAAATGCATCTGCTAAAAAACTGAAGCTTGCAAATGTGCCATAAGGTGTTGAGCGGTACTTTGCCCGGTTAAAATATTTCCAAATGGTAAAATATATTTTTGGAGGGAGATTTTGTAAGTCATCTACCTGAACATCTTTTATCGTTTCATAAAATGCTGAAGATGATAATGAGATAGCTTTTTTAAGTTCATCCCAACAAGCTGAAAGTTTGGCTTGATATGAAAATTTAGGCGTTCTAAAAATGATGGAAGGATGAATATTGGGTTTCATGAAAAATTTATTATTAGGCGAAAATTACTAAGATTAATCTTAAAACTCACATTAATGAAACTAAAAAAGCCATCTTCAATGATTGAAGATGGCCATTAACGAGACATATTTAATAGTTTATTTCTTGGTTACTTTAAACTCAGTACGCCTGTTCTTTGCTCTTCCTTCCGGGTTGTCTTTTTTCTTTTTGCCTTTACCTGTTTCATTTGGTGCAATCGGCATCGATTCTCCATAACCTTTGGAAGTCATTCTCGATTCAGAAATCCCTTTGCTCACAAGATAATCAACACATGATTTTGCTCTCTGATTTGACAAATCCAAATTGTATTCATCAGTGCCAATATTATCGGTATGCGAACCCAGTTCGATCTCCATTTCAGGATTATCTTCCATTATTGGAATTAAAAAATCTAAAACCTTTTTGCTCGATTCAGTAAGTTCGGCGCTGTTAAATTCATAATAAACATTATCTAAAGCAATTGGAATGCCTAATTTAAAAGGGCTGAGGCAATAGTCTTTGTAAATCATGGTGTCAGCTTTAGCCAACTCTTCGTAAGGATAATTTTTAGTGATAGAGAAATAATTATCTTTTGCAAAAAGAAGTTTTACCGGACGTTTAGAATCCACTCTAAACAAGTATTTACCATCCGTTCCAGTGATTACTTTTTGGTTACGCTCTGCATTTGCAAAAGTAACTGTCGCATCAGCCAAAGGTAATTTTGTTTTGCAATCTGTAAGAATACCACTAATGTTGAAGAACTCTTTTTTTACCTCGAACACTTCCAAACAACATGATGACTCCCGATCGGAACTAATATAACCACGGGTTCCTTTTTCATCAATGGCAGTGAAATATAAATCATCTTTCGATGAATTGAATGGATAGCCTAAATTTTTTGGTTCTGTCCAGGTTACCAAATCGCCTTCAGCTTCAAAAAAATCTAATCCGCCTAAGCCCACTCGCCCATCCGTGCTAAATAAAAGTTTTTTAGTTACCGTGTTGTAGTTTGGTGCCCGTTCATCATCTTCAGTATTAATTGTTGGCCCTAAATTAACGGCCTGGCCTAAGGTTCCATCTTCGCGAATGGCGCAATACCACAAGTCGAATTTGCCATAGCCGCCGCTTCTATCCGATGAGAAAAGCAAAAATTTTCCATCAGCAGTTACAAACGGCTGGCTGGAGTTGAAATCTTTACTGTTAATTTCTAATCCAACCTGAACCGGATCTGACCATTTATCATCCATCTTTGTAGCTGTGTAAATCGAATATCTTTCACGCTCTCTCCAATAAGTAAAATAAACCTTTCTGCCATCTGGTGTAAAA
This sequence comes from Pedobacter sp., assembly GCA_004210715.1. Classification (GTDB taxonomy): domain Bacteria; phylum Bacteroidota; class Bacteroidia; order Sphingobacteriales; family Sphingobacteriaceae; genus Pedobacter. Next base: position 3,208 of record SEDB01000163.1, on the reverse strand, counting down.
CTTGCCGCACCAGTCTCAACGTTTTTTGGCAAATTTAAATCCATCATTCTCACTGAAATATCGGCCACATTTAAATCATTTTTTGTGGTGTAAAGATTATTAATAAAGGGATTGGCTTTGGTAGAAATCTGCACTTCGCCGGCATCGGTTTTCATGATGTCTTTTTTACCTGCTATAGCTACTGGACGAGATGAAGTAAAATAAAATTCGTTACCTACCTTTACCGGAGCATAATTAGAACCCAATCCATTTACATTGCTGGCTATTTTTCTAATCTGCACCATCCGGGGGAAACGCATTTCCTCGAGCGCAAACTTGCATGAAGCGATTTCCTTTTCTGCATCCTTAACCAAAGGATCATTAGGGTTTTTTCTCATAAAAACCCGGAAAGCCTCAATTGCCGGATTAAACTTTTTATTCGCTCTTAAACATTCAGCGTAGTAAAATTGGGCCTTTCTGTAACGGGTATTGGTAAAAGTGATCGCCACGGCATAATACTTTTCAGCTTCAGCAAACTCCCGGTATAAACGGCTCGATTCTGCCAAATTGTAAATAGAGCCTTCATAATCCTCAATTCCCCTTTCATCTTTTGCTGCTTTTCTTTCTGTACCGTATGGAAGAATTGCAAGCGTACTATCGCCTGTAATTTTTAATGCTTTTTTGTAAAAAGTTGAAGCCGCGTAGTAATCTTTATTTTCAAAATAAGTATCGGCAACTCTTTTATAATTTACCACATATTGTGCATTTGCAAAACCAAATGATGCCAATAATAAAAACAGTAATATTTTTTTCATTTGAATATTAATTATAAACGTGGACAGAAGAAGTTTGGACCAATAATTCCATTCCGCCCAATAAGTGATATAGATAATTCAAGACCTCCATTGCTATTTGAAGCCCTGCTGAACGATGAGGTGTTTACATCATAACTCAAACCAAAAACCATATTTCGCAATTGCAAACCCACAAATGCAATCGCTGCATCTTTTACCCGATAATTGCCACCGAATAAAATATTCGACGATTGATTTACATTTAACTGAGCGTAAGCGCCCAGAGAAATTTCATTGGTATTCCCCTGGTACATTACCAATGCATTTGGAACAATATCCAACAGTTCTGAAGCACGTACCCTTGCGCCACCGTGCGCCGTAAAGCGAACAGGAATACGAGAATCAGTACCTGAGAAACGATCGGTTGGTCTGGTTAAGTGAGCAGCACTTGCACCCAAAAACACATTAACGCCCTTATTCGGGTTGCCATCAAAATACATGATCCCTGCATTTACATCAGGAACCAGTGAAGATTGAGACTGGAAAGTTTCACCACTCATTAGGCCACCATCGTAACCAGAAATAGGATTAAACTGATTTCCGAAACGGCCCTGAGAAAAATCAAAACTTCTGTTGATGATTCCAGCCTGCAAACCAAAACTGATCATTTGCAAACCTTCAAAACCAAACCTCAACCGATAAGAACCTGAAACCAATGCTGTTAAATAATTAAAATCCAACTCTCCTGCTCTTTGATTCAGTACAGTAGCTCCAAAAGCGAAATTCTTTTTAGGAGCCATATCAAATGATGCACCACCTGTAAGAAAGGAATTATTTAAAGCGCCCCATTGTTGCTTAAAATTTACGCTGGCCCTGTAATCACCATCAATAACCCCAGTTAAAGCTGGATTAAGCCAAAGTGGGTAAGCATAGTATTGTGAGAAGTGTGGATCGGTTTGGGCAAATGATTTAGCTGAGCAAATAACCAAGCCCACAACAGCAACGTACACTTTTAAATTCGATAATATTTTCATGGAATTTGATTTTTTCTGTTTATAAATTAACCTGCTCATATCTACCTTAATAAAGTAACAGTACCTTTTCTAATCACTGTGGTTCCATCGGTAAGCTGCGCTTCTACCATGTACACATATACACCAATTGGTTGATTAACTCCTCTAAATGTCCCATCCCATCCATTCGCTACGTTATCAGATTGGAATAACAACTGGCCCCATTGTGTATAGATGTTCATTTTTGCACTTGCTATTGTATTTCCATAAATTAAGAACACATCATTTTTACCATCATTATTTGGTGTAAATGCATTTGGAATATAAATCTGATTTCCAAGAGGATTAGTTGCTTTACCGGTTACAGGATTTGAGTTTGCACTCGTTTGGCAATCCAATTGACCTTTGGCTCTTACAATAATAGTTACTGACTGATCTGGTTTTAATCCACTGGCCAGGTAGGTTGTTCCTGAAGCAGCTTGCCAGGTTAAACCATTATCTGTTGAAACTTCATAACCTGATGCTCCATTAACCGCAGCCCAAGCGAACGTTACACTATTTGGTGTTGCAGATTGAACCACCACTGATGGTGCAGTTAACACAGGAAGCACATTTATGGTAACCCCGGTTCTGGTAGGACTTGCACAACCACCAACCGCAATACTTTCTACGTAAAAGATTGTGGTTGCATTGATGTTTGGCGTAGTAAACGTGATGCCCTCACCTATTGAAGTTCCGTTTGAACTGGTGGTATACCATCTGTAAATTAATCCTGCCACAGGATTGTTAACTGTTAGTATGGTATTGCTGCCTGCACAGATTGTCCCATTTGCTGGCGTTGCAGAAGCGGGAGCGACAGGTACTGGCAAGGCTACCACATTTACTGGTGTTCTTGATGATGATAAACATGATCCGTTAGCCCCTTCTACATAATAAGTGATGTTGGTTGTTATCGCTGGCGTTGTAAAAGTATTTCCCGTTCCGGCAACTGTACCTCCATTTGGCGAAGTGTACCAGTTGTAAACTACATTGGCTTGAGGATTTGAAACCGTTAATACCGCCGAACTTCCGATACATACACTTACATTAGCAGATGCCACACCAGGTACAGTAGGTTTTTGATTTACCGTCACCGTAACTTTCACTCTTCCTCCGTTATTGTTACAACCACCTGCACCAACTGCTTGTACATAGTAATCAGTAGTTGTGTTGATTACTGATGTAGTATAAGCTGTTCCGGTAAATAGCAAACTTCCACCAGTTGCAGCAGTGTACCATTCGTATGTTACACCAGTTTGTGCATTGGTAATATTTAATGTGGTTGGCTCGCCTGAACAGATATTTGTTCCAGCTGTTGCAACAATCGGACTGTTTGGAATCGCACTAACCGTAATGGCTACTGCTTGCGCATTTCCTGCCGCA
>SEDB01000162.1 GCA_004210715.1 Pedobacter sp. | reverse complement strand
ACAGCCCGCATGACCCGCACCAACTACAATCAAATCGTATTTTGAAAACATTTTATTATATATTTTTGAAATGTTCCACGTGAAACATTTCATTTTTTTGTATTATTTATCTTGAAACTATACCTGTCAATTAACTTTTAAATAAATATAAACAGCAATCTTTTACTATGATTTACGACAGTGTTCCACGTGAAACATAACGTTCGAACAGCTTCAAAATTGTTTTAATTTATTCAGATAACTCCAACCAACGCATTGTAAATTCGTCAAGCTTTAGTTTTAATTTTTCTATTTCATTTGATACCTCTTGAATTTTCATGTAATCAGAAGTATCAATTTTCAGTAAGCTTTCAGTTAATTCGGCTATTTTATTTTCGGTATCAGCCATTCCTTTTTCACTGTCATCAAGTTCTTTTTGCTCTTTAAAACTTAATTTTTTTACAGCCTTAACTGGAGCTTGTTCAATAGCAGGAAGAGGTGTTTTTTTAACTTCTGTTTTAACTTTCGGTTGATCTAAACTTAAACGATATTCCGAATAATTACCATTATAAATTCTCACAACGCCTTCGCCTTCCATGATGAAAAGTTGATCGCTCATTTTATCAAGCAAGTATCTGTCGTGAGAAACCAGCATCAAAATACCAGGGAAATTTTCTAAAAATTCTTCTAAAACATTTAAGGTATCAATATCTAAATCATTAGTGGGCTCATCCAAAATCAGGAAGTTTGGGTTCTGCATTAAAACCTTCATCAAATTCAAACGCTTCTTTTCTCCACCGCTTAACTTCTCTACCATGCCATGTTGTTTCTTTGGCGGAAAGAGAAAAAGTGTTAATAGGGCAGAGGCTGTAATCACAGAACCATCAGCCATCTTGATATATTCAGCATCAGATTTTACAATGTCTATCACTCTTTCTTTAGGATCGAACATTAAACCTCCTTGTTTGTAATATCCAAAGACCGTGGTTTCTCCTGTATCAACAGTTCCTGCATCAGGCGTTAATTGACTTGTAATGATATTTAGGAGCGTAGATTTACCGGTACCGTTTTTACCAGCTAAACCAATTCGATCTCCTTTTTTGAAAGTGTAGCTAAAATCATTGATAATCGGCCGTCCATCAAAAGCCTTTGCAATGTGATCAATCTCAATAATCTTCCCACCTTGGCGAGACATCTTCATTTGGAGGTTAATGGTCTGATTATCAGACTTTTTCTTAGTTTTTTCCTCTAAATCATAAAATGCATTGATTCTAGCATTAGATTTGGTTCCACGAGCCTGTGGCATGCGTCTCATCCACTCTAATTCTTTCTTTAATAGCTGCTGATTCTTGTGTTGAACGGTAGCATCTAAAGCTTCCCTTTCCGATTTTTTTTCTAAGTAGTAAGCATAATTTCCATTGTAATTGAAAATCTTGCCTCTATCCAGTTCTACAATAGTATTGCAAACATTATCTAAAAAGTAGCGATCATGCGTAACCAATAGAATTGTTTTCTGTCCTGTGGTTAACAATTTCTCCAACCACTCAATGGTATCAATATCCAAATGGTTGGTAGGCTCATCTAAAACTAAAATTTCAGGGTCCTCAATCAACAGCTTAGCTAATGCCAAACGTTTCTTTTGTCCACCAGAGAGGGTAGATATTTTTTGCTGCAAGTGAGTAATGCCCATTCTGTTCAAAATGGTTTTAATCTCATGCTCATATTCCCACGCATTATGCTCACTCAGTTCCTCGTATAAACGATTGAGTGTTTTCTCATCAGGATTAGGATCTTCAATTAATTCCTCATACTCCTTAATCAGCTGTTGCTGTTTGTTTTCTAAAGAAAATATGTGGTCACTAATGGAAAAACCTTCAGTAAATTGAGGTTCCTGATCTAAAAAACCGATCTTGACAGCTTTATTTTTTACAATCTTACCTTCGAGCGGGGGGAACCTTTCTGCCAATAATTTCAAAAGTGTACTCTTACCAGCGCCGTTAATTCCAACCAACGCCACACGCTGACCAGAGTTTATACCTAAGGTTAAATTTTTAAATAGCCATTCATCATGGTAACCATGACCTAAGCCTTCTGCCGCAATTAGTGTGCTCAATTTTTGTGTATTTCGGATTTATAAAGGAAAATTAGTGCAAAAGTAAGTATAAAATATTTGGTAGGGTATAAAGATGTTTCAAAGCCCTTCACTATCAGCTAAAAATGGCAGAATATTGATTTTTAGCATTAATAATTAATTCCCGATGAAAGAATACGCACAGATAAAATACTTTAACTTACAGCAAATTAACCGCTGGTTTTACAAATGAAAACAGCGGCTGGAATCGCTCCGCCGCTGCTTCTATCATTAACTAAAACTAAACTTTATCTTGACTAGATGATTAGAATGGAGATTCTTATACATCAATTTTAAGTCTGTATCATTATCTTCAATATTTTTAAGCAATCTAATTGTTATTCTTATTATCGTTTTCGTATATCAGACTAAGGTATTTTAGGAATGTTTCACGGAGTACCCAGTTAATATACAAGCATAGAGAAATTATCGACGAACGCACATAAGTATAAGACGAACTGAGTTTAGTTTTAGATTAGATAATACTTTACTATCCTATAATACGGATGTAAAGCGGACATCATTCGGATGTATGACTGATGTATGACAATCTATCCCGAACAAATTTCGTTTGACTACCAACCAATACAGACTTTAAAAGTTATGCAAGGGAAATCACAACATCATCGCTGGAGCACGACCGCTTTCTTAAAAGGTTAAAAAAAGTAAGGAGAATATTTCTTCCTATAGAAGAATCAGGTAGAAATCAGGGCAAAATTTATCAGCTGAATAATATGGATTATCACTAATGATATTTAGTTTAGATCAAAATTACTTCTGTAAGCTAAATATTCATCTTCTTTTTGAGTCATAAGTGTTTTGGCTGCTTTGCCTTTATCTTTGTAGCCGAGTAAATGTAGGGTTCCATGAATCATGATCCGGCAAACTTCATCAAAATCGTTTGTTTTGAAAGTTTTTGCATTTTCTTTTACACGCTCTATGCTGATGAAAATGTCGCTGACAATCTGCTTTTCAATTTCAGAATTATCGAAAGTAATGATATCAGTATAAGTATCGTGATTCAAATACTGTTGATTGATGCCTAATAAATATTCATCACTGCAGAAAATGAAATTGAGTTCCTGCAATTGAAAACCCTCTTTCTCGATAGCTGCTTTAAGCCACTTTTTAATCTTTAACTTTTGAGGAAGATTGTAGGTAACGGATTCTGTAAAAAATGAGATTGCAGGCATTTATCAGTTATTTATGGCTGCAAATTTAAGAAATAAAATTTACCGACAAATAAGTTCCATGTATGAACGATTGTCAGCCTGAATTCATTTCTGGGTCTATGAAATTGGCATTCGCTAAAATGAACCAGATCAAAAATTTGGTTCATATATTATTGAAAATGAAATAAAAACCTACCTTACCATATTCAACGATTTGAGATACTCGGAAATTTTATTTTTGTAGTAATAATTCAAACTAGGCGGCAATTTCTGCAATACTTCGTTTCCATTTTGCTGCTGTTTTTTATACTGTTCAAGCATTTTCTGGTATGATGGTGGAAACTCCTTTGCAGCTTTACTTTCGCGTTTCGAATCTTCTTCCTGATCACGTTCAGCTTTTTCTGCTTCTAACATTTTGGTTAACAGTTCTTTCTGTCGATTTAAAGTTTCTTGTTGTAAATGTTTGTTAACCAGGTCGCTCTCTGTTTGTTTCATTTCTTTAATGGCCTCATTGAGGTTTCCCATTTTGCCAGAACCATTTTTATTTTCTTCGCGATTAATTTTTTCCAGTGCCTGGCGAATCATTTGCTGTTGTTGTGCCATTTTTCCAAACTCCTTACTCATTTCACCTTTGCCAACTGTTCCCTGGTTACCGCCCGACTTTTGCATTTGCTCACGAGCCTTTTGCATACTCTTATTCAGCTGTTCCTGCATCTGTGAAAGCTGTTTCATCCCTTGCTTTTGCTTTTTACCACTTCCAGGTTTCGAGTTCTTTTGCATATTCTGCAATTGACTTAAAGCCTCACTTAACATCAAACTTAAATTATTGATCGAAGTCATCGTAAACTGCTGATAACGATTGGCTTCTGGCGTTCTTCTTTCGCCGAGGCTTTCTAAACTCTTATCAAGGTTGAAATTTATTTTATTCATTTCCTCGTTAACCGTCGATTCTATTTGAGGTACACGTTTGCTCAAAGCGTACAAACTATCGGCAATGGTTTTAAGGTTATCTTTGATGCTTCGTTGCTTTTGAACATTGTTCACGTAAGAGGGGTCAGCTGAAGTCATTTTCTTTAGCGTCAGCATCACTTTTTCCTGTTCAAAAGAAGTATTCAGGAGGTTTTCCAACAGTCTGCGCAACTCTTTGGCATTCAGGTTGTTTTCCATTTCCTCGCCCTGCTGCTGCATTTCGCTCATCTTCTTAGAAAGTTTTTCCATCTGTTCGCCAGCTTTTTGCTGTTTCTGACTGGCACCTTTCGAATCTTTTTTATCTAAAGCATCCTTACTGTCTTGCTGGTCTTTTTGAATATCCTGTACATCTTTTTCTGGGTTTTCGAAAGGGTTAGGTTTCTCTAAAGCCTGGTTTTTTTCCTCCAGTTTTTTCAAATCATCCTTTAAATCTTTCATTTCCTTATTCAAATCATCCTGCTTTTGTTTAAGTGCCTCATTATCCTGTTTTTTGTCAGCTGTTTGCTTGCTTAACTCTTTTTGCTCTTTGGCCAGTTCATTTAACCTGTCGATATCATTTTGCAGGTTTTGTTCAAATTCCAACTGTTTGTAAAGCTCTAAAATCCTGTCCAGTTCATTTTTCAGGGTTTTATTATCCAGTTGCATTTTCGAAAGCTCATTCTGCGTCTGATCTTTATTTTTCTCATTCATCAGGTTTTGCAACTTCTGCAAAAGTTCTTTCGTTTTCTCATCCAGCACGTTATCAAACAGATCTTTAATCTGTTTTTGTTTTTCTAATAGTTCTTCAGTTTGCTTCTGGTCTTCATTTTGTTGAATATTTTTATCGTTTTGCTCCTTAATTTCCTTAACCGCTTCATCCAATTGTTTTTGCTTGTCTAATAAAGCCTCAATTTGTTTTTTATCCTCAAAAGAAATTTGCTTTTTGTCAATCAGACTTTCCGCAACTTTTTTACTCTCTTTTTCGATGGTATTGGCCAAACGAATAGCCGACTGAACTTTTTGTTTAAGCGCCTGGCTGTTCGCGTTTACTTGTTCCGCAGCCTCCCTTTTGGTTGGCTGTTTAAAGGTTTTTAGCTCCGATCGGGTAATTTTAGCACCATTAACACCATCATTATCTGCTACTTCAAAATAATATTCAATTTCTTGTCCGGGCTTTGCCGATGCTGTTTTTAAATCCCAGAAATAGAAAAATGTATTTTCCGTTTCGTTTCCTTTGATGGTAATGTTCTTTGAAACCGTACTGATTATTTTGTTGTTTTCTTTGATGTTATATTTGAAACTGAGTCGGCTAAAACCATAATCATCTGTAACCTGACCGCTGAAATAAAGTGCTTTATTAC
>SEDB01000669.1 GCA_004210715.1 Pedobacter sp. | reverse complement strand
CTGAAGAACAGCAGTTATTCATCTATGCAGGGCAGTTTATGATTTTTATGCAAGCGCTGCGTTTCTTGACTGATTTTTTAAATGGAGACATTTATTATGGGGCGGCCTATCCAAATCACAATTTGAACAGGGCAATGAACCAGATCCATTTATTGAATAAATATATAGCAAACATAGCTCAGTTTCAAGATATCATCCAGTTGCAAAATCTGAAGAAAATTTAGTCCTAAAGAAAATAAATGATGAAGATGATCAGATAAGAACAAAAAAATGTAATACAAAAATTGATTAAACCACTCAACTAACTTTAAATCAATGAAACTAACTATTAACCAAAAACCAAACAAAAAGCGACTTTTTGCGCCAACAATGATGCTGATCCTTGCTCATCTAGGCATCTCCATTACGGTTCATGCAGACACGCCATCAACTGACAAGGCACTAAAACATGAGGGTATTGCCTTTTCCAAATCACTTGAACCTGCAGCTTATGAAGCAATTACCGGAACGGTAAAAGACGCAAAAGGGGGAGTCATCCCTGGAGCAAGTATTACGGTAAAAGGGACCAACCGTGTAACATCATCAAATAACTTAGGAGTATTCAGTATTGAAGCTAAGGCTGGGGAAACGCTTGTAATCAGCTCAATTGGTTTTATAACCAAAGAAGTGGTCGTTACAGGAGCTTCAGTTGGAACAATCAGCTTGTCAGAATCAGCTGAAACGCTTAGCGAGCTTGTGGTAGTAGGCTACAGCGTACAGAAACGACAAAGTTTGACTGGTGCATTAAGTACCATCAGTGGTGATAAACTGAAAAATGTAACCTCTCCAAACGTACAAAACTTATTGGCAGGAAAAGCCCCTGGTTTATTCGTAGCGCCAGGCTCAGGTAAACCAGGTGCTACGGCTTCGGTAATTATTCGCGGTCAGGCCACATTGAATGGAACAACCAATCCATTATGGGTGTTGGATGGAGTAATTGTAGGCTCAAGCCCTGGAGAACTTAATCCGGAAGATATCGAATCAATGACAGTATTGAAAGACGCGGCCTCTACCGCAATTTATGGTTCTCAAGGTGCCAATGGCGTAATCGTAGTAACAACCAAAAGAGCTAAATCCGGCCAGATGACTGTTGATTTTTCATCAAGAGCCGG
>SEDB01000668.1 GCA_004210715.1 Pedobacter sp. | reverse complement strand
GGAATTGTAATCCGTGCCAAAGATCGGAAGAATGAAAATGTGAAAAGCGCACAAATGGGCTTGGAAAAGATTGACATGAAGGCCTTAAATTCAATTCCGGTTTTGCTTGGCGAAAAGGATATTTTAAAAACCATTCAACTTTTACCAGGTGTAAAATCGGGGGGAGAAGGAAATACCGGTTTTTATGTTCGTGGTGGTGCTGCCGATCAAAATTTGATTATTTTAGATGAAGCTGTAGTTTACAATTCATCACACTTATTGGGTTTTTTCTCTACTTTTAATGCCGATGCCATCAAAGATGTTAGTCTGTACAAAGGTGGAATGCCTGCACAATATGGCGGTCGTTTATCATCAGTTTTAGATGTGAAGATGGATGATGGTAACAACAAAGAATTCAAATTTCAAGGCGGTATAGGTTTAATTGCCTCCCGCTTAAAAGCCGAAGGACCAATTGTGAAGGACAAGGGCTCGTTCATGGTTAGTTTTAGGAGAACTTACATTGATTTGTTTCTACAAGCATCGCCAGATTCATCCATCAATGGCAGTACGCTGAATTTTTATGATATTAATGCAAAAGCCAACTACAAAATAAACGATAAAAACACGATTTACATTTCGGGTTATTTTGGCAAAGATAACATTGGCGTAAAGGATCTTTTTGAAAATAACTGGGGAAACGTAACGACAACATTCCGTCTGAATCATATTTTCAATGATCGATTATTTTCGAATACCTCGTTAATATACAATAACTATAATTATACAGTGAGGTTGCTAAATGATGTAACCAATTTTAAAGCGACATCCTTAGTCCGCGATTTTAACTTTAAAGAAGACTTTCAATATTTCAGTAACAAGCATACGCTAAGATTTGGTTTAAATGCCACACATCATCGCATTTCGCCAATTGATATCACCACTTCGCAAGAATCGCAGGTTAATCCGTTAACGCAGGAAAAACGATATGGATTGGAAACGGCAGTTTATATTTCTGATGAATGGGCTGTAAATCAAAAACTAAATTTCTTATACGGTGCGAGGTTGGCTGCATTTTCACTTTTAGGGCCTGGGAATTTTGGAAGTTATGATGCCGCTGGTAATATTTTGTCGTCGGAGAAAGTAAGTGATGGCAAGTTTTACAGAAACTACCT
>SEDB01000667.1 GCA_004210715.1 Pedobacter sp. | reverse complement strand
ACCTGTTTCTGGTAAATACGATAATGGTTTTTTTGTAATTGGTGAAGGATCTTACGCACAAAGTGCTGGTGCAGTGAGCTTTTATCGTTATGGAGAAGATACACTTTCCATCAGGGCTTATGAGAAAGAAAATCCAGGTAAAATTCTTTCCAATGCAGCTAAAACAAGTACACTACAGTTTGCCTCTATTATAAATGGAAGTATTTACCTGATGAGCAAGGTTAACGGTCCGATCGTTAAAGTTAATGAATACACACTTAAAGAGGAAGCCAGATATACTCAGGAAACCAGCAATTGGAGAAGTATTATTCAGGTTGATGGGAACAGAGGTTTGGTAAGTGCAAATGATGGTGTATATCAGATTGACCTGGGAACACTAGCTGTACAAAATAAATTAACAACAGTTGGTGCACTGAATACGGGCGACATGCTGAAAAAAGGCGACTACCTTTATTTGATGCAAAGCAATGGTGCGAAGATTGTAACAGCTGGCAATTATTCATTCGTAAAAAGCTTTTCGAACCTCAGCCGTGGTTTTGCACAAACACCGAATGGAAAAGTTTGGGCCTCTACAGGTAGCCGTTTAATTGCGATTGATAACAATCTGGATACTGCTGGAGTAGCACTAAGCGTGGCAGTAGGTACTTTTGGTTTGGATGCACCAACCAGAATCACTGCATCTACAAAAGAAAATGCTGTATTCTATCATTCAGGAAAAGCGATTTACAAATATGTAGATGGCAATGCTTCATCATTGGCTCAGCCTTTCAGGAGCAGGAGCTACAGTGAATTATCTGTTAATATACAATGCCTCTACTGGTGCACTTGTTAAAAGAATAAAATATGGCGGAGACGGCGTTACTGTTGATTTTACTAAGATTCAGTTCCCAGAACTTGCCATTTTTCATTAGAAAATAGTCTATTCCATTTAAAAGAAATCCCCATTAGAGATTAATCTTTAATGGGGATTTTTAATTTACGACTTGGCTCAGTAAGGCAGCGTTCGATTCAACTTATCTGGGTAAACAGCAAGGACAGCAAAACCCTGATTCTTCTTCCTCATCATCGAAAAAAAAAGCAGATTCCTCGAATGAAAAACGATCCGCTTTGATTTTTGCAATTTTCTGAATGTCCGATTCGGAATATATTTCCTCTGATTTTAGCACTTCTATTGAACTTGTTAAAGATGTTACTTCATTCATATTGTAAAAGGAATGATGTTAATGTTTTTTAAAATCACTACAGCATTTAACTGTAGTGATCATGTTTGAACCAATTATAGAATACTTTCCACACTGATTTGTTCGCGGACTTGTTTAGCTGCTTTAACCATGTTTTGGATAGAAGCTTTAGTTTCCGGCCATTTGCGTGTTTTTAAACCACAATCTGGATTTACCCAAAGGTTTCGTGCAGGCAGTAACTCGGCTGCTTTGGTCAGTAACAAGGTCATTTCTTCCGTACTTGGAACGCGTGGCGAATGAATATCATAAACGCCAGGTCCTATTTCATTTGGGTATTCGAAACTGGCGAAAGCTTCAAGTAGTTCCATTTGTGAACGAGAAGTTTCAATGGTAATCACATCTGCATCCATCGCAGCAATGTGTTCAATAATATTGTTAAATTCACTGTAGCACATATGGGTGTGGATCTGTGTCTGATCCTGCACGCCACTCGCTGAAATTCGAAAGGCTTTAACCGCCCAGTCCAGGTAATGAGGATGTTTGGATTTACGCAGAGGCAGTCCCTCACGAATGGCAGCTTCATCAATCTGCACAATTGCGATTCCGGCATTTTCCAGTGCTAAAACTTCATCACGAATAGCAAAAGCAATCTGGTTAGTGGTGGTTTCACGGGGTTGATCATCACGTACAAACGACCATTGTAAGATCGTTACCGGACCGGTCAGCATGCCTTTCATCGG
>SEDB01000666.1 GCA_004210715.1 Pedobacter sp. | reverse complement strand
ACTGACAAAGTTTTAGGCGTTATCCTTGGCGGTGGCCAAGGCTCTAGATTATCGCCACTCACACAAACACGTTCTAAACCGGCAGTTCCAATTGCTGGTAAGTATCGGTTGGTAGACATTCCAATTTCAAATTGCCTAAATTCTGGCATCCACCGTATGTTTGTGCTGACACAGTTTAATTCAGCATCCCTAAATAAACACATTAAAAATACTTATCACTTTAGCCATTTTAGTACAGCTTTTGTTGATATTTTAGCTGCAGAGCAAACGGTTCAAAATGCAGGTTGGTTTCAAGGTACAGCCGATGCCGTGCGCCAGTGTATGCACCACATTGTTTCGCATGAGTTCGATTATATTCTAATTTTATCTGGAGATCAACTTTACCAGATGGATTTCAAAGATATGATTGAGAAGCACATCGAAGCCAATGCAGAGATTACCATTGCCACCATTCCGGTTACGGCAAAAGATGCTACAGATTTCGGTATTTTGAAAGCTGATGAAGAAAACATGATTACTTCTTTCATCGAAAAACCAAAAACCGGTTTGGAAGATTGGGTTTCTGATACCGGTACAGAAATGCAAGGAGAGGGACGTAATTTCTTAGCATCGATGGGTATTTATGTTTTCAATCGTGAATATTTAATCAATATTCTAAATGAAAACGAAGAGGAAAAAGATTTTGGTAAAGAGATTTTGCCAAGAGCAATTACAGAAAGTCGTGTATTGAGTTATCAATATGAGGGTTACTGGACAGATATAGGTAATATTTCATCATTCTTTGAAGCCAATTTGGGCTTAACAGATGAAATTCCTAAATTCAACATGTTCGATAGCAATCACACAATCTTTACACGTGCAAGGATGTTGCCGCCATCGAAAATTTCGGGGACAACTTTAGAAAAAGCCATTATTGCAGAGGGCTGCATTGTTCAGGCAAGCAGGATTGAACATGCAGTTTTGGGGATTAGGGCACGTATCGGCAAGCACACCGTTGTAACCAATACTTACGTAATGGGTAGTGATCGTTACCAAACACTCGAAGAAATTCAAGTGGAAACCAGTAAAGGCAATTCTTTAATTGGTATCGGCGACAGATGTTATATTAATAACGCCATTATCGATAAAAACTGCCGCATTGGAAACGATGT
>SEDB01000665.1 GCA_004210715.1 Pedobacter sp. | reverse complement strand
CTAAAACAAAATGCTTACCAATACGGGTTGAATTTAAGGTGGCCTGCAATTGGTAACGTTTATTTGAATGTTTTGAATGATGCCTTGTTGGCTGGGCAGAAACCTCAAAGAATTGTCCCGCCGATCATTGATGTAGAAAGTATGCCTGCACTGAATTTAAATCATATTTCACTGTTAACAGATGATACAGGAATTATTCAGCATGCTCGATTCGGAATACCAAATTTAAAGGAGGGATATTGTATTGATGACAATGCAAGGGCACTGATCATGGCTTTAATGGCTTTCGAGCAAGATAAGAATCAAAAAGCGCTAAATCTCATACCTGTTTATTTGAGTTTTATTCAATACATGCAATGCGAAGATGGAAATTTTAGAAATTTTCTGAGTTTTAACAGGAATTATCTTGATGAGGTTGGCTCTGAAGATTCTTTCGGGAGAACCATTTGGTCGCTTGGATACTTGATATCTGTTGCACCGAATAACTCATACAGAGAATTTGGAAGAGAATTGTTTTCTCATTCAGTTACTCACTTTAAAAATTTAAAATACCTAAGAGGAAAAGCGAACACAATTATTGGTGTTGCTAATTTTTTAAAGGTACATCAAGGTGATGAACTTCTGATTACCGAAATTAATGCGTTAGCTAAATCATTAATTGCCTCATATCATAACAATAATGATGGAGATTGGCATTGGTTTGAAGATATTTTAACTTATGATAATGCAATTTTACCATTGGCATTGTTGCACCACTATGAAGTTACCGGAAACTTAGAATCATTTAGTGTGGCTATGGAAAGTATAGAATTTCTAAATAGCTTTTCTTTTGAAAATGGCTATCTAAATCCTGTTGGAAATGCAGGCTGGATGAAAAAACACGGCAAAAATCCAATTTATGATCAGCAGGCAATAGAAACGATGGCAATGGTTTTATTATACGCAAAAACATTTGAAATTACAAAAGATATAAAATACCTCAATTTAATGCACATCAGTTATGAATGGTTTTTGGGTAAAAATAGTTTACACATTCCGTTGTATGATTTTGAAACCCACGGTTGTGCTGATGGATTACAATTTAACAGCGTAAATAGAAATCAGGGTGCAGAAAGTACATTGGCTTATTTTATTTCGCATTTGGCCGTTTT
>SEDB01000664.1 GCA_004210715.1 Pedobacter sp. | reverse complement strand
TATTGCTACACCACCGGTTACGCCATTTATAGCGCCGTTATCTGGATTTGCAACCATCTCTGGCGCAGTTACTGTTACCAATACATTAGCCTGTCTTACTTCATTTGTATTAATTTTATCCGTAATGCTATAAACAAGCACGTAGTTTCCGGCAGGCGTAGCAGCTGGAACTGTTACAGCCCCTGTTGTAACATCTAATTGGATACTGGCTTGCGTAGAGATTAGTTTAATTTCTACACCCGCTGTATTTGCAGGTGCATTGTTAAATAAATCATTTGTCAACACATTTTGAACTGCTACTCCACCAATAAATCCGTTCACAGTACCATTATCATCAACCGCAACCATTGGCGCTGCTGTTACTGTAAGGGTAACCGTTGCTCTGTCCGTATTTGTAGGATTTAGTTTATCCTGTATTTCGTAAACAAGTGTATAGGTTCCTTCCGGAGTACCAGCTGCCACATTGATTTTCCCTGTTGCTACCTCTAAAGTAACACCCGGATTACTTGTTGAAACCTGAGTAATATTTAAGTTCGTAAGTGTTGCTGCAGCGCCATTGTAAGTATCATTAGCCAATACATTTGCAATTGCAGTACCACCTGAAATACCATTGATAGCGGCAGCATCATCTGTTGCTGCTATTGCAGGAATGCCAACCGAAATAGTCACCGTACCCTGTTTAGTTTGACCAGGGTTCAGTTTATCTTCAATTTGATAAACCAGAGTATAAGTACCGGCAGGTGTATTTGGTGCGACATTTACCGCACCAGTTGCAGGGTCTAAGCTTAAACCTGCGTTGGTCGTCGAAACCTGTGTTAAGGTTACGTTGGCCAAACTCGCCGGACTCACACCATTGTAAGTGTCATTTGTCAACACGTTTGGAACAGCAACACCACCGGTAAAGCCATTAGCTGTACCCGTATCAGCATTGGCGTTCATTACCGGTGCATTCACGGTTACCGTTACACTCGCCTGTTTGGTTTGACCAGGGTTCAGTTTGTCTTCAACCTGATAAACCACAGTATAAGTTCCGGCAGGTGTATTCGCTGCTACATTTACAGCACCTGTTGCAGGATCTAAAGTTACACCAGTATTCGTAGTTGAAACCTGTGTAAGTGTCAATTCAGTTAAATTGGCTGGTGAACCATTGTA
>SEDB01000663.1 GCA_004210715.1 Pedobacter sp. | reverse complement strand
AAACGCACTTTTGATATTCTAACCGTTGTTAAAGCACATTTAGAAAGTGGAAAATCCATCCGTACTGCAGCTTTACCTCAAGAAGATTTCGATTTTATTGAAGATTTAGGTTTACTTACGCAGAAGCCGGTAATGTATGTTTGTAATGTTGATGAAGCATCAGTTGTTACCGGAAATAAATATGTGGATTTAGTAAAAGCCAATGTTGCTGATGAAAATGCAGAAGTTTTGGTTATTTCAGCAAAAATCGAATCAGAAATTGCTGAATTGGAGAGTTATGAAGAGCGTCAGGAGTTTTTAGCTGATTTAGGTTTAGATGAATCGGGTGTAAATAAATTGATTCGTGCAGCTTATAAGTTATTAAATCTTTACACTTATTTTACCGCTGGTGTACAAGAAGTTAGAGCCTGGACAATTACCAAAGGCTTTACTGCACCTCAAGCGGCAGGCGTAATTCACACTGATTTTGAAAAAGGATTTATTCGTGCTGAGGTTATTAAATACAATGATTTTGTAACCTTAGGTTCAGAAAATGCTTGTAAAGACGCTGGTAAATTAGGTGTTGAAGGAAAAACTTATGTAGTGGAAGATGGCGACATCATGCACTTTAGGTTTAATGTTTAATTCCCCAACCCCCTGAAGGGGGCTTTGATAAGTATAAGGCCATTCGAAAGAGTAGCCTTTTTTTATTTGCGCCAGAAACAAAAAACCTAGGAACGATTTCGATCGACTATTACTCAAGCCAATTTGCAACTGTAAATAGTAGCAATATCTTAATTAGTTAAACCTGATTGCAGTGGCATCCCCAGATTTTTCATCTGGGATATAACGGAAAGCAGGAGCAACATTAAAAAAAGTTATGCAATTGCTTTCCAAAAAAATAAATTGACTATTATTCAACCTGGATTATATTGATCTATAATTCCAACCCAAAACCAGCCAACTGCACTTTAGTATCTTCATAACTGGTATGATGAATACCTTTTAAGCCTAAGCCTTCTGCAACCTGCACAAAAAGCATTCTGTCATCAATGTATAAACTGGTTTCTACATCGCTTTGCGAAATATCAATAGCAACCTTAAAAATATCTGCATCTGGTTTGCGGAAATGAACAAAACTGGAAGAAACAAAAAAATCAACAAACTCATTCA
>SEDB01000662.1 GCA_004210715.1 Pedobacter sp. | reverse complement strand
CATATTACAAGAAACTAACATTTTGATTTTCTATATTTGCACCCTCGCTCCCGTAGTTCAATGGATAGAATTATGGTTTCCGGTACCATCGATATGAGTTCGAATCTCGTCGGGAGCACTTAAGGAGGTAACAATTTTTGTTTCCTCCTTTTTTTGACATATAAAACAACGTAACAACCCAGCAAATTGGCTGATTTTGGGAGCTTACTTCCGCAAAAAGTAAAACAATCCATGATCGGAGATTTTTCAATCTTGAATCATCATAATCTGATGCTTTAATTAAAATACGAACTAAAATTTGACAACTCGCAATAGTGTTGAATGAATTTCAGGGATTGCCTTAGCAATGTTGAGAAAGAAACCCTTATAAATCCAAAAGAATGAGAAACCTTTCATTGCAAGACTAGAGTAGTATTTTACTTGTATTACCAACGAATACTATATTCGAGTCATACTCAAGAAAAACACCGTACAAATACCTGTCGATGTTTTGGAAGTACCACAATTTACATATCTTTAGCTACTATCAATCCCCATAACACATGCAACAGTCGGTATTAATCCGTAATAATGTCAACATTATCGGTAATGGAAAGCAGGTCATCCTCTTTGCCCATGGCTTTGGCTGTGACCAGAATGTCTGGCAATTCGTTGTTGATGCCTTTACAGATGATTATAAAGTTGTGCTATTCGACTATACAGGTTCTGGTCAATCGGACATCAACCAGTATGATTCTTCAAAATACAGTTCTTTAGATGGGTACGTGCAGGATGTGCTAGAGATCTGTGAGGCACTGGAATTGAAGAATACTATTTTTATCGGCCATTCTGTAAGCAGCATGATCGGTATCTTGGCTGCAAATAAAAAACCAGAATACTTTTCAAGGCTGGTCTTGGTTGGCCCCTCGGCAAGATACCTGAACGAAGGGGATTATTTCGGTGGATTCGAGAAAGAGGATTTAGAGAACCTTTTTGAGTTTATGGACAGTAACTATCTTGGCTGGTCTAGCAAGATGGCACCTGCCATTATGGGAAACACGGAAAGGCCAGCGCTTGGCGGATTTTTAACCGAGAGTTTTTGTTCAACAGATCCAAAAGTAGCGAGAGACTTCGCCAGGGTCACTTTCTTTTCCGACAATCGGGCAGATCTATC
>SEDB01000661.1 GCA_004210715.1 Pedobacter sp. | reverse complement strand
TTTTGAGTTGATGTTTCTGTTAATATATAACAATCTGCCGATGGCGTTTCTTTGATTCTTTCTGCCCGCATTTTAATTTGCTGCTCACTTTCCTCACCAGAAATATAAAGCAATTTCTTGCCCTTGATATTTAGTGCCAGTTGCAACATCAAGGTCGATTTGCCTATTCCCGGCTCTCCGCCAATCAAAACTAAAGAACCTTCTACCAAGCCACCTCCTAAAACGCGATCCAGTTCATTATCGCCTGTTAAAATTCTCCTTTCAACTGATGATTGAATATCATCAACCTTGCTAGGTTTACTTAGTTTTCTGGTGCTGGTTTCTGTTTTCCACGTGGGAACTGAAGCAGGTGCTTTTTCAACGATTTCTTCAACAAAGGTATTCCATTGTGAACAAGAAGGACATTTACCCAGCCACTTTGCCGATTCATGGCCACAGCTTTGACAGAAGAATGCAGTTTTTGTTTTTGCCAATTGATTTAGATTTTAGATATACGAATTTAAAGGTTATAGTCCGTAAAAACTAAATGCCTTTTAAACAAAAAAGCCCGAATTATAACAATTCAGGCTTTTTCGTAAATGTGTTTTGAGTTATAATTTTATCTCTTCATCTTTTGAGGAAATGAAGTGAAACTCATTTAAGTAGTAGGATGATTGCGCCTTCACTTTAATCCATTGGCCATATTTAAAGAACCAACGGCGTTGAAGATTAAAAATCCCTTTAGTAATATAAGCTTCAATGTAAGGATGAACGCTAAGGGTAACCCCTTTTTCATTCTGCTCACGTAAAATATAATTCAGGTTATTTTCAATATCATCCATTAAAACGATACTCGCTTTAATTTCGCCAGTACCTCCGCAGGCCGGACATTTTTCTACCGTAACAATATTCATCTCCGGACGAACACGTTGTCTGGTGATTTGAACCAAACCAAATTTACTCGGAGGTAAAATGGTATGTTTCGCTCTATCCAATAACATCAGCTCACGCAAATAATCGAATAGCATTTTACGGTTTGTTGGCTTGTGCATATCAATAAAATCGATTACCACAATGCCGCCCATATCACGCAAGCGCAATTGACGGGCAATTTCTTTAGCCGCCTCTTTGTTTACCTGTAAAGCATTTTCCTCTTGGTTTTCTTTACTGGCAGT
>SEDB01000660.1 GCA_004210715.1 Pedobacter sp. | reverse complement strand
TACCTTTGAACGGAGTTTAAAAACTATGTCAGAACAAAATACAAATGAGCTCGTTCGCAAGATTTTTGAGGCTTATTTAGAGAACAAAAATCTACGCAAAACACCAGAGCGTTTCGCCATATTGGAAGAAATATATTCTAGAAACGATCACTTTGATGTTGAAACCCTCTATATCCACATGAAAAACCAAAAGTATCGTGTAAGTCGTGCTACGGTTTACAATACTTTAGAGCTATTGGTTTCCTGTGATTTAGTTACCAAGCACCAGTTTGGTAAAAACATGGCACAATTCGAAAAATCTTATGGCTACCGCCAACATGATCATGTGATTTGTATTGAATGCGGTAAGGTGGTAGAATTCTGCGATCCTCGTATCCACCAGATTCAAACAATGGTAGGTGATCTTCTGAAATTTGATGTGAAACACCATTCGTTAAACCTTTATGGTTTCTGCTCAGATTGTAGTATGGCAAGAAAAGTAAATGAAACCGAAGCGGCAAAGCTTGAAGCAAATTAAATCAATCCACATAATAAAACCAGCTTAAATTTTTAATAATGACGCAAGTAGATGTACTTCTCGGCCTGCAATGGGGCGATGAAGGAAAGGGAAAAATCGTTGATGTACTCAGTCCAAAATATGATCTTATTGCCCGTTTCCAGGGTGGCCCAAATGCCGGACATACTTTAGAGTTCGATGGCAAAAAATTCGTTTTAAATACCATCCCATCAGGAATTTTCAACGAAAAAACCATGAACCTTATTGGTAATGGTGTAGTGATCGATCCAATCATTTTAAAAAGAGAGTTAGATAATTTAAAAAAAGCTGGCCACGACCCAGTTGCCGAAGGCAAATTGGTAATTGCCCGTAAAGCGCACTTAATTTTACCAACCCACCAATTATTGGACGCAGCTAATGAAGCTCGTATGGGTAAAAACAAAATTGGCTCAACTTTAAAAGGCATTGGTCCAACTTATATGGATAAAACTGGTCGTAACGGTTTACGCGTTGGCGATACTACCCTGCCGGATTTTAAAGAACGCTATAATAAATTAGTAGAAAAACACACAGAGATTCTTTCTCATTACGAAGGTTTCGAATATGAATTGGCTGAGAAAGAAGCATCTTTCTTCGAAGCAATTGAATTCTTAAAAAGCAT
>SEDB01000659.1 GCA_004210715.1 Pedobacter sp. | reverse complement strand
AAAATCGATGAGTCACAAATTTATGATGGCAGATATGTAAAGATTGAACCTCGTGTGAATGGAGATAACGGTGTTGTTAATGCCGTTACAGGGCAAATTGTATTGCCAATGGAATATGAGAATGTAAAGTTTAAAAACAACAAGTACTGGTGGGTGTTAAAAAATGGTAAGGAGGGTGTTCTTGATCGCAATTTTAAAATTATTCTGCCTTTAAAATATGACGATATTGATATAGATGGTGATTATTTTAAAGCGAAAGAAAATGATCAGGTAAATATTTTTGATGAGGGTGGCAAAAATCTTACCCAAAACAAGTATGCAAATATCGAAGGAACCTTTCACGATGGTTTACTCCTGATTCATAGGATGGAAGATAAAAATAAACATGTTGTAAGTGGCTATGTTTATGTAGATAAGCTAAATCAGGTCAAAATAAACGCAACGGCAAAGGGATACGAAGATCCAGAGCCTTTTAGCGAAGGTTTGGCACTCGTGGAAAACGCCAGTGGAGATAAAGGATTTATTAATACCGCAGGGAATCTGGCTATTCCGTTTAAATTTAAATATGCCTATAGTTTTTACCCAACTTCCAAGTTGGCGCTGGTTCAATTGAAAAATGAATCGTATGCGTTGATCAATAAAAAAGGGGTGGTTGTGAAAAACTTATATGGAGATTATTACAGCCAGGATTATGATGAAGACACCAACTCCTGGAAGATAAAAGTGAAAGGCGGCGTGGTTTACAATGAGTTTGGTAAAGAGCTGAAAGGTGCTGATAAATACTAATTCAGGCAAGGAATTTAGGAGATAAATCAATGAAGAAAGCACTTAATATCCTCATCATTTTTTTAACAATGGTTGCTGCCCAGGTTTATGCTCAGCCTTATGCTTTACAGTCTGTTGGTTTAAGCAAACCTTTTTCACTCGAAATTTATTTTGGTAATCAAGGCAAGGGCGCCTTCGTTAAATATCACGGCCAAACTGAAATCATCGCTTTGCGGATTAAGCATTACAAGATAGACACTATAGGCCGAAAGGATGGGCAGCCAGATGAAGAAACTTTCGTTTGGGATGAAATTGTAGGCGGTAAAGTGAATGGAAGTTACGGACTTATGCATAATATCAATGCTGTAAAAAATGCCTGGTATATTCGTAAAAAGGA
>SEDB01000658.1 GCA_004210715.1 Pedobacter sp. | reverse complement strand
ATTAGGAAGGAAATGAGCGATAACCTGCCCAATAACGATTTACATGCGGGTGGAGAAATGATGGCCATGGGTTGGTCTTACGCTGCCTGTATCTATTTAGGGTTGGATGCGAAAGTGGTGTTTCACGAACAAGGATACAAAGGTGGTTCAGCATCGTTGCTTGAAAACTTTGAACAATCAAAGTTTATAGGTGTACCGCTTTTACAATGGCTTGGAATGACCTATGATGAGCGAAATGCTGAAACGCGTGGACTTGAATCCTACCCCGTGATGCAGAAATGGCTTTGTACGGAAAGGCCTGCCTAGTAATACGTTCCCAAAATATTTTATTTTAATCGGATTATAAATCGGAAACCTTGAATAATATTAGTTTAAGGTGGTAAAAATAAAGCCCGGATTCTCACTAATCTGATATTGAAATTCGAGATTGATTTTCCCGGTTTTTTGCTCCAGCTTGATCGGTTTCAAAAGCGTTAGTGAGCTATCATTCAAACCTAGTTTAAAATCTTTGTAAACGATAATTTCTGTAAGGTAGCTCAACTTCTGTCCTGCTGTCAAATCTACAGCAACTTCATTTTTTTTGAATATTCCATGTGGTCGTTGCAGATTGCCGTTTTCCTGTATAAAACTTTTATCGAACTGAATCAGTGTTTTCAATTGTTCTAACGGCTCAGGATGCACTTCTTTGCACACTGTTACTTTGATTTCCTGAGGAATGAAAATCGTTTCATCACTTACCTGGTTGCCTAAATTAAGCATAATGCTTACTTGTGGTTCTTTGCAAAGCGCCAGGTTCATTGTTTCGCTCAATACAATGTCAATTGCATTATCCTTGATCAGGTAATTTGTTGCATCTGCCAATTCTATTCGTTTTACATAAGGCAATAAGTCTAACTCCTCCAGTAATTTTTGTAATTTCTCTAAGCTGTTTTCATTTATTTCGAGCAAGGTAAATTGTACTTCTGATGGCTTGAAGTTTAGCATAATTGGCAATGCTAAAGCAGCGAATGGGCCTGTTCCGGCGTAAAGTATATGGACCGCTTTTTTTCCTTGTTTGTGCAAATCGGTAATGGCTTGTGCAAGTCCTTTTACAAATCGCTGCGTCCTAAAAATTTCTTTCACACAATTTGCAGCCCAAAATACGCCGATTGCATTACCATGAT